>NZ_JBEYJU010000036.1:0-82560 GCF_040703965.1 Streptomyces sp. NPDC006655
TACCCCGCCGAGCTCCCCGAGAGCGCCCCCGAACTACCCAACGCCACCAACACAACGGCCGATTGATCGGCTACACCACGACAAGGGACACGACCGCGACCAGCCCCCACCGGCCCGCACGTCGGCGACGAGGACCAGCCCCCGGGACGACCGTCCCCTCCCGCGGTCCATGACGAAGGCCCGCACCCCCGAAGGGAATGCGGGCCTCGGTGTCGCCGGGTCTCGCCAGGTGTTACCGGGACTGCTGGGCCGGAACCCCGCGGGAGATCGGCTCGTCCTCGGTCGGCGAGCCGGCCGCGGCCACCGCGGCGCCCGTCAGCGTGGCCAGCATCTCGCGGACGTTGGTCAGCTGGGCGTTGATGCTGTCGCGACGGTTCGTCAGCGCGGCGAGCTCGCGCTCCGATTCCGAACGGATCCGGTCGGCCTTGGCGTTCGCGTCCGCGACGATGTCCTCGGCCTGACGCTGCGCCGTCTCGACGGTCTGACGTGCCCGGCGCTCGGCGTCCGTGCGCAGCTTCTCGGCCTCCAGGCGGAGCTGCTCCGCGCGGTGCTCGATCTCGGCGAGGCGCTTCTCGGCCTTCTGCTGACGGGACGCCAGGTCACGCTCGGACTGCTCACGCCGCTTCGCGAGGTTCGTCTCGAAGTCGGCGGCGGCCTGCGCGGCCTTCGCGCGGGTCTCCTCGAAGAGGGCGTCCGCCTCCTCGCGCTTCGACTGCGCGTCCTTCTGGGCCTCGGCACGCAGCTGCGACGCGTCGCTCTTGGCCTTCTCGACGATCCGGACGCCCTCGTCCTCGGCCTTGGACTTGCGCTCCGCAGCGAACGATTCTGCGTCGTTGCGCACCTGCTGGGCCGCCGACTCGGCGAGCTCGCGGTGCTGCTCGGCGGCCCGTCGGGCCTCCTCGCGCAGGTCCTTCGCCTCCTCCTCCGCGAGGCGGAGGATCTTCTCGACACGCGCGCCGAGACCCGCGTACGACGGCTCGGCGTCGGTCACGGCGGCCTGGGCGTTCTGCGTCTCGAGGTGGAGCTCCTCGATGCGCTTTTCCAGAGCGGTGATGCGGGCGAGAGCGCTGTCACGGTCGGAGACGAGCTTGGAGATCCGTTCGTCCACCTGAGCGCGGTCGTACCCACGCCGCACAAGCTCGAAGCCGTAGGGGGAAGTGTCGCTCATGGGTTTCCTGTCGAGTGAGACCGGTGAGGTGATAGGTGGAATCCTAGGGGCGAAAGCGGTGTGTCATCGAGCGGATGCGTGTTTGATCTGGAGAATGACACCCCTTTTGGGTGGCTGGCTATGAGATCGCTTGCCAAAGCCTCTGAGGACGAACCGGTCAAACACCACAGAACACTACAGAATCAACCCTGGTCGCTAGCCTTCTGACGACTTGCCACCCGATCGAGGGGCACCCACCGAACTGCCCGCCTTGACTCCGCCCTCCTTGTTGGCCGACGGGGCCTCGAAGGACTCCAACGCCTCCAGGACGTCCTGGACACGGGAGATCTCGCCGTTGATGTTCTCCCGCCGGCGCTCCAGGATCTCCAGCTCGCGCCGGCCCTCCTCGACGGTGCGCCGGGCCTCGCGGATCGCCTCGGCCTTGAGCTCCTCGGCCTCGCGGATCAGCGTGGCCTTCTTCTGCTCGGCCTCCTTGAGCAGCCCCTCGGCCTTCTTGACGGCGGCGATCCGGACCTTGCCCGCCTCGGAGTTGGCCTCCGAGACCAGGTCCTTGGCCTTGGCCTGGGCCTTGGCGAGCTGCTCCTCGGCGGCCTTGATGAGCGCGTCGCAGCGGTCGCCGGTCGACTTCATGGTCTCGGCGGCCTCCCGGCGGGCCCGCTCGTGCAGCTCCTCGATCTCGTTCGTGATGCGCTCGCGCAGCTCCTCGGCCCGCTCCCTTATGGCCGTGGCGTCCCGGCGGGCGCCGACGAGCAGCTCGTCCGCGTCCGTACGGGCCTTCTCGACCCGGGTGTTGCCCTCGACCGTGGCCTCGGACACCAGCCGGTCGGCCTCCTTGCGGGCCGCGCCCACCATGGTGTCGGCCTGCGCCTCGGCGTCCGCGGTGGTCTTGAGCGCCTGCGCCTGCGCCTCGGTGAGCAGCTTGTCCGCCTCGGCGGTCGTCTCGTTGATGAGCGTGTCGACCTGCTCGGCCACGTCCTGGCGCCGCTTGTTGGCGTCCTTGCGGGCCTCGTCGAGCGTCCGGTCGGCCTCCTCGCGGGCGGCGTTGACCATGCGCTCGGCCTCCGCCTCCGCCTCCGCCCTGAGCCGCTCGGCGTCGCTGCGGGTGCGGTCGGCGTGCAGCTGGGCCGAGCCGACCGTCTCCGCGGCCTCGGCGCGCAGCCGCTCCGCGTCCCCGGTGGCGTCCGCGATGAGCTTCTCCGCCTTCGCGATGGCGTCCGCGCGGACGCGGTCGGCCTCCGCGATGGTCTCGTTCTGGAGGAGCTCGGCCTCGTTACGGGCCTCCGTGATGAGGGTGTCGGCCTGGGTCGCCGCGTCCGACCGGATCCGGTTGGCGTCCTCCCGGGCCTCCGCCCGGGTACGGCTGGCGTCCTGGTCGGCCTGGGCGATGGTGTCGGAGGCCTCGGTGCGCACCCGCTGGGCGTGCGCGGACGCCTCCGAACGCAGCCGCTCCGACTCCGACATGGCGTCCGCGACCGTGCGCTCGGCGAGCGCCTTCGCGGCTTCCGACGCCTCGCCCGCCTCGCGCCGGATCCGGGTCGCGTCCTCGCTGGCCCGCTCCCGCTCGGCGTAGGCGTCGGCACGGACCCGGTCCGCCTCCTCCTCGGCCTCCCGCCGGGTACGGTCCGCGGCGTGCTCGGCGGCCGAGCGCAGCCCGGTGATCTCCTCCTGCGCCTGCTCGTGCAGTCCGGCGACCGAGTCCCGTACCTGCTGGGCGTGGAGTTCGGCGGCCGACACCATCTCGGTGGCCCGCCGGTCCGCCTCCTCGACCAGCCGTACCGCCTCGGCCTGCGCCTCCTCGACCCGGTTGCGGGCGGAGGCGAGCAGGTCCTCGCTCTGCTCGCGGGCCCGCTCCCGCTCCTGGTCGGCCTCCTGGCGGGCGGCACCGAGCAGGTCCTCGGCCTCGCGGCGGCGCCGGGCGGCCTCCTCCTGGGCCGCGGCCAGCGTCTCGGACGCCTCGGTGGACAGCCGCTCGGCGGCCGCCTGCGCCTCGGCGCGGACCCGGTCGGCGGTGTCCTGGGCCTCCTGCTTGAGCCGCTCCGCCTCGGCCGCGGCCTCGGACCGCAGCCGTACGGCGACGTTCTCGCCCTCCGCGCGCGACGCGGAGGCGTCCGCGGCGGCCTCGTCGCGCAGCCGCTCGGCCTCGGTCTCGGCCTGCTGCTGGAGGGTACGGATGCGTTCGGCGGCCTCGGAACGCAGCCGCTCCGTCTCCTCGGCGGCCTCCCGGCGGATCCGGCCGGCCTCCTCGCGGGCCTCGGTCAGCGACTGCTCGGCGCTCGCCAGCCGGTCCTCGGCCTCGCCGTGCAGCCGGGCCAGCTCCGCGGCGGCCTCCGCACGCCGGGCCGCCACGCCCCGCTCGGTCTCCTCGCGCAGCTCGGCCGCGGCCCGTTCGGCGTCCGCCTTGAGCGCCTCGGACTGCTCCTCGGCCTCCGCGCGGAGCCGGTCGGCCTCCTGCCGGGTCCGCTCCAGGGTCTCCTCGGCCTGCCGGCGCAGCGCGGTGGCGCGCTCGATGGCCTCGGTGCGGACCTTCTCGCTGTCGGCGGTCGCGGTCTGCCGCAGCTCGTCGGCGTCGGCCTTGGCCTTGGCGAGCAGCTCCTCGGCGGACTTGGCCGCCTCCTCGATCTGCTGCACGGCCTCGCGCCGGGCCTCGGCGCGGATCGACTCGCCCTCGGCGACCGCGTCGGCGCGCAGCTGCTCGGCCTCACCGCGCAGCCGGCGGGCCTCCTCCTGGAGCTCGACCGTCTTGGCGCGGTACTCCTTGGTGTCGTCCTTCGCCGTGCCCTTGAGCTGCTCGGCGATGTCGTGGGCCTCGGCGCGCAGCCGGTCCGCCTCGGTCTCCGCCTCGGTGCGGATCCGCTCGGCCTCCTCGGCGGCGGCCCTGGTGGTCCGCTTGGCCTCCTCGGCCGCCTTGTTCAGGACGTCCTCGGCGGTCTTGGCGGCCTTGGACAGCTGGGAGGCGCTCTCCTCGGCGGTGAGGGTGCGGGCCTTCTCGGAGGCCTCCGCGATGATCTTCTCGGCCTCGGCCTTGGCGTCCGTGACGATCTGCTCGGCGTCCGCCCTGGTGACCTCGGCGTCCTTGGTGGCCTCGGTGACCAGCCGGGCGACCTGCTCCTTCGCCGTCCGGGTGCGCTGCTCGTTGGTGGCCTCCGCGCTCGCCAGCGCCTTGGCGGCGGTCGCCTCGGCCTCCGCGACCAGCTTCTCGGCCTCCGACTGCGCCTTGCGCAGCGCCTCCTCGGCCTCGGCCATCCGCTGCTCGGCGGCCCGGCTCAGCTCCCCGGCCTGCCGACGGGCCGCGTCCGACTCCGTCGCGGTGGAGGTGCGCAGCTGCTCCGCGTGGTCGGTGGCCTCCTGGGCCTGGGTGGAGGCGGCGTTGAGCAGCCGCTCGGCGTCCCGGCGGGCCCGTAGCAGAATCTGCTCGGCCTCCGCGCGCGCCGCCTCGGTGTCGCTGGTCAGCCGCTGCCGGGCCTCGTTCGTCAGGCGCTCGGCCTCGGCGCGGGCCGCGGCCATGGCCTGCTCGGCCTCGGCGCGCGACTCGTCGAGCAGCCGGCGGGCCTGCGACTCGGTGCGCGCCCGCAGCTGCTCGGCCCACGCCACGTTCTCGTTGACGTGCGACTCGACGGTCTGCCGGCGTTCCGCCAGCTCCTGGTCCAGCTGCTGGCGGCGGGTCACCGCCTCCTGGTGCAGCTCGGACTGGAGCCGCGCGGCCTGCTCGGCGTGCTCCTGGAGGATCCGCTGGGTCTGCGCCCGCGCCTCCGCGGCCACCCGCTCCGCCTCCTGGCGGATCTGGTCGGCCTGCATCTGGGCGTTGCGGAGCATCTGTTCGGCCTGGTAGCCGATGTCACCGCCGTCGAACGCGGGCCGGGACATGATGGTGCGCCGCGCCTCGTGCAGCTTGGCGCGCAGCACCTCGACCTGGTAGCCGAGGTCCTCGGCATGCTGGATCGCCTTTTCCCGCTCGGTCTTCAGCCGCTTCATCTCGGCTTCGAAACGAGTGAGGTGGTCGACGTCAGCCGCCGGCTCTCGCTCCTGGCTCTCGTAGCCCCGCACTGCGCGGTCCCATCCGTCCCCTGGTCGCAACCTTCTCCGTACGAGCCCCGTCCATCCGCCGAACGGGGCCCCCGGGGAATGGTGTCAGATCAACGGCGGAGCACGGGCTGCTGCCCCGACGCTCGTCCCCCGAAACCCGGACCCCGGCATGCGGCCGCCCCGGCCCTGCGAACCTGCGAAGGGGCGACCGCCCCCAACCCTACCGGCCCATATGTACGAGGGTCAGTGCTCAGGTGACTCAACGGCCGCCGAAGTGACCAGTTCTGTCAGTACTCCGTGGCAATCCTTCGGATGCAGGAAGGTGATCCGCGACCCCATGGAGCCGCGCCGTGGCTCGTCGTACAGAACGCGTACGCCCTTGGAACGGATGTCCGCGGCGTCGGCGTCGACGTCCGCCGTACCGAACGCGATGTGGTGGACGCCCTCGCCGTTCTTCGCGAGCCACTTCCCCACCGCCGAGTCCTCCCGGGTCGGCTCGAGGAGTTGCAGGTAGGAGGCGCCTCCGTCGGACGTCTCGTTGATCTTGAGCATGGCCTCCCGCACGCCCTGCTCCTCGTTGACCTCGGTGTGGAACACCTCGAAGCCGTACGTGGCCCGGTAGAACTCGACGGTCGCGTCGAGGTCGTGGCAGGCGATCCCGATGTGGTCGATTCGCGTCAGCATGGATTCAGTGCAGCGCCACGGCGATGGTTACGCAACGTGCCAGCGATCACACTGACGGCCCGATGACGGCACGGAGTGCCACGCAATACATTCGAAGTAAACCCTCGTTCACTCCTCGGCAGTGCAGCCGGTAAGGGGAATCACCGCTCATGACTTCTGAAACTCCCGGCAGGCCCACCTCGGTGATCGTCGCGGGCGCCCGGACGCCCATGGGACGACTGCTCGGCTCGCTGAAGTCCTTCTCCGGAGCCGACCTCGGCGGCTTCGCGATCAAGGCCGCCCTCGACCGTGCGGGGATCGGGGGCGACCAGGTGCAGTACGTGATCATGGGCCAGGTGCTCCAGGCGGGTGCCGGGCAGATCCCCGCCCGGCAGGCCGCCGTGAAGGCCGGCATCCCGATGAACGTCCCGGCGCTCACCGTCAACAAGGTGTGCCTCTCCGGGCTCGACGCCATCGCCCTCGCCGACCAGCTGATCCGCGCGGGTGAGTTCGACATCGTGGTCGCGGGCGGCCAGGAGTCCATGACCAACGCCCCGCACCTGCTCCCGAAGTCCCGCGAGGGCTTCAAGTACGGCGCGATCGAGATGCTCGACGCGATGGCGTACGACGGCCTCACCGACGCCTTCGAGAACATCGCCATGGGCGAGTCCACGGAGAAGCACAACACGCGCCTCGGCATCCGGCGTCCCGAGCAGGACGAGTTCGCCGCCCTGTCCCACCAGCGGGCCGCCGCCGCGCAGAAGAACGGCATCTTCGAGGCCGAGATCACCCCGGTGGAGATCCCGCAGCGCAAGGGGGAGCCGGTCGTCTTCAGCAAGGACGAGGGCATCCGCGGCGACACCACCGCCGAGTCGCTGGGCAAGCTCCGCCCGGCCTTCACCCGCGACGGCACCATCACCGCCGGTTCCTCCTCGCAGATCTCCGACGGCGCGGCGGCCGTGGTCGTGATGAGCAAGGCCAAGGCCGAGGAGCTGGGCCTGCAGTGGCTCGCCGAGATCGGCGCCCACGGCAACGTGGCCGGACCGGACAACTCGCTTCAGTCCCAGCCGTCCAACGCCATCGCCCACGCCCTGAAGAAGGAGGGTCTGGGCGTCGGCGACCTGGACCTCGTCGAGATCAACGAGGCCTTCGCCGCGGTCGCCGTGCAGTCAATGAAGGACCTCGGCGTGTCCACGGAAAGGGTGAACGTCAACGGCGGCGCCATCGCCCTGGGCCACCCCATCGGCATGTCCGGCGCGCGGCTCGTGCTGCACCTGGCCCTGGAGCTCAGGCGCCGGGGCGGCGGGGTCGGCGCGGCGGCGCTGTGCGGTGGCGGCGGGCAGGGTGACGCGCTGATCGTGCGGGTACCGAAGGCCTGAGTACGTTTCGCTGAGCGAACGGAAGCGAACGGAGCGAACGGAGCTGTGATGCAGGACGTCTCCTCACTGGTGGCCCAGGCCAGGGAGGGCCGACCGCGTGCGGTGGCCCGGCTGATCTCACTGGTGGAGGGGGCGTCACCGCAGCTCAGGGAGGTGATGGCGGCGCTCGCGCCGCTGACCGGCAACGCCTATGTGGTGGGTCTGACCGGTTCCCCCGGGGTCGGCAAGTCGACCTCCACCTCGGCGCTCGTGACCGCCTATCGCAAACAGGGCAAACGAGTCGGCGTCCTGGCTGTCGACCCGTCCTCCCCCTTCTCCGGCGGAGCCCTCCTGGGCGACCGCGTCCGGATGTCCGACCACGCCTCCGACCCCGGCGTCTACATCCGCTCGATGGCCACCCGGGGCCACCTCGGCGGCCTGGCCTGGTCGGCACCGCAGGCCATCCGAGTCCTGGACGCGGCGGGCTGCGACGTGATCCTCGTCGAGACGGTGGGCGTCGGCCAGTCGGAGGTCGAGATCGCCTCCCAGGCGGACACGAGCGTGGTGCTGCTGGCCCCGGGGATGGGCGACGGCATCCAGGCGGCCAAGGCCGGAATCCTGGAGATCGGCGACGTCTACGTCGTCAACAAGGCGGACCGCGACGGCGCGGACGCCACGGCCCGCGAACTGAACCACATGCTCGGCCTCGGCGAGTCCCGCGGCCCCGGCGACTGGCGGCCGCCCATCGTCAAGACGGTCGCCGCCCGCGCGGAGGGCATCGACGAGGTCGTGGCGGCCCTGGAGAAGCATCGCGCCTGGATGGAGGAGCGGGGCGTCCTGACGGAGCGCCGGCTGGCCCGCGCCTCCCGCGAGGTCGAGACGATCGCGGTGACGGCGCTGCGCGAACGCATCGGCGACCTCCACGGGGACCGCCACCTGGGTGCGCTGGCGGAGCGCATCGTGGCCGGCGACCTGGATCCCTACCGCGCGGCGGACGAACTGGTGGCGGGCCTGACGGCGAGCTGAACACGGCTACGACCGCCGTGGGACGCGCCTTGTCAGGCAGGCTCACGATGCGTGCGGCACCGCTCTGGGGCGCGCTCGCCCAGAGCCCGGCAGACAACCCACAGATCCTGGCAGTCATCGACGTCGATTCCGAAATCTGTGTGGGTGATGCTGATCGATCCGGGCTCTCTCCGCGAGAACCGGGTCAGGAAATCCGAATCCCTCACGAGCGAATCGTAATTCGGATCTCCAAGCGCCTCATGCATGCCGGCCGAGCACCATCGCATTCCGGCATATCGCACGGAGGACGGCGTCACGGAGCGACCCGGCTTCTCGATCGCGTATCCTGACGGGCCGATGTCCCGTACGTATATGGGAGACCGGTCTTCGCCTGCAGGAGTCACCAGCAGATTCATCATGGTGGCCTGCCCGCTGTCGTCCCGTACGTGTTGCAGAAGTCCGGCCAGAGCGTTGTCCGACAGTACTGCGTCGCTGGTCGTCAGGACATGTTCGCGGCCGCCGATCTCCCGCACCAGGGCGCGCACTGCGTGGAGAGTTCCCCTCCTTGGGGTGTGCAGAACGGTCGATTCGAATCGGGAGTCCTCGGACAGAAGCGCATCGACGTCGTCCCTGTCGGGGCCGGAGGCGATCAGGACCTCTCGAATCCCGACCGAGCAGGCCTGGTCGAGAAGTCTTTCCAGGATGGTCTGCCGCCCGATCCTCAACAGGGCCTTGGGAACCTCTATACCGCATTCTCTGAGCCTCGTGCCCGCGCCGCCGGCCATGACGGCGAGCACGGGCGGTTGCAAGAAAGTCATCCCAGCCCCTGATGGTGACATTTCCCCCTAAAACATATGTTTCAGGGCGATGAGTACTTGCACTTTTCTGACTGCATGGTCGTGTTTGAGTGGAAACCTAGCGTTCCGGACCTCCGCTTGCTACTCTCCGTCCTTGTGACGAATGAGCCCGCTCCGGGATTCTTGCAAAGGATTTTGCAACGCCATTCGACTGGGATGCAAGTGCTGCTTCTGGCAGTGGTGACACTGGCCGCCGTCGGGCTTCTTTGGTGGGCTTCCGTACTGCATGCCTCGGCGGGTAAGGATTTCCTGAACGCGATTGCCACCGGGCTTCTAGTGTCTGCTGCTTTCGGTGTTGCGCAGTCGCTCCTGACCGGAAGGGTCGCGACGGAAGTTCTCAGGTCGTCGATCGTCGGCGAGGTGAGTCGGTCACTTTCCACCCTCAACAACACGTACTACCCGACGAACGAATTCGAGGCGTCGGTCGAGCCTTCGGTCTCCTTCAATCAGCTCCTCACCGCGGACCTCAATGAATCCTCGGTCTTCTGGTTCCGCGGGGTTTCGGCGAGGTATACCGCCGTGAGGCTGGAGCTCAACAGGAATGCCAACGTCCAGGCCAACCTGATACTCCCGGATCCTGCTGTCGCCACGTCGATCGACGGCAGAGTCGACTATCTTTATCGGCAAGGGGTTTACCCGGGCAAGAGTGTCGAGGAAATCAGGTCGACCGTCAGTCGCGATATCAGGGTGGGGCTGGTCGGCCTCATGGAGGCGTGCAGGCGCTGCTCGTCCATTCAGCTCATACTCACGCCGACTCCACTCCTCGACCGCTACGAGATCTTCCGGAACGCCATCTGGGTCACCATGTTCAGCGCCAAGGGGACAGGGCTCGTTTTTCCCAGAACGCTGCGCTTCCAGGAGAACTCCGTCATATACCGGATGCAGGAGGCCGAATGCCTGCAGACACGACATCATCCGGGTGTTCGGGTGCTGGAAATACCGAGACTCTCCAGTGATCGGGAATTCATGGACTTCTATGAAGTGGTCACGGGGGCTCGGATTTCATCGCAAGGAATGACGGAGTTGCGGGAGGCGTACAGAGAGTTCGCCTCGGGTTTTCGAGTCAAGGCCGACCTCTAGGGGAGACTGGGACATGAGCGGGGAATTTCTGGGGCGGATCATCGGCAGAGTGGGGTCCTGCTCGGCGGACATGACCGTCCTGGAGCTGCAGGAGATGTGGCAGGAGGTAATGGCTTCCGGCTCGTCCTCCGAGCGGTTGCTGGCCGATTTCGGTAGTCTGCTCCGCGATGAGCGATGGCGAGCAGCACTGGTCGGGCAATCTCGAGAGACGGCGACTCATTACGTCTGGACGCTTGCCGCCGGCTTCGCCGGTCATCCCAGACTCTGCATACACGAGTACAAGAGCCGGACGGAGACCGGGTCCGGCCATGCCAACACCATTCACAATCATCGCTACGATTTTGTGAGCCATATCCTCCGCGGCGGTTACACGCACGAGGATTTCTCGGTGGAAGGCACCGGAAGACCGCTGGCGGACTGGGGTGCCCCAAGCCTGGTCTGTACTTCCCGTCTCGCGGCCGGTCAGGGAATTCTCCTGGAGAGTCATGAATTCCATCGGGTCACGCATATCAAGGACAGCACCTTCACCGCCGTTCTGAAGACGGCGTCCAGGAGGGATCACAGCGTATCCTTCTCGGCGCCGGACCGGGCGCCCGCACGGCACTACCCTCTGCCCGTCCGGGCTCGCCTACTGATGAAAAGACTTACTCTCGACGAGAGCGGGGCTCAGTCCAGTGGACCTTGACGAGTCATTTGCCGCCGAATTGCGCGAAAAAGTGCATGCCCTGTACGCGCGGAAGGTGGGTGACGTCCCATTCCACGGCTGGCATCACGTGAAGTTCGTCTCCGCCAAGGCATGTGAGTTCGCTCCTGAGTTGGGAGCCGACGTCCTGCTCGTGTATATCGCTGCCCTCGTGCACGATGTGAATTACCTGATCGACGTCCGTACGGACGCGAGCGGCGGCTCGGAGTTGCGCCGCAAGATCCTCGGGGAGTCCGGGGCGTCCGACGCGCTGGTGGACAGGGTCGAGCGGATCGTCCTGGAGGCGGAGATCCAGTCCCGGACCTCGGACATCTCCCCGGAGGCGAAAGCATTGAGCGATGGAGACACCCTGTTCAAGGCGCTGCCCGTCACACCCGTGATTCTCGCCCCTCGGTACATGAAAGAGACCGGCCGGGACCTCCGGGAACTCGCGAACAAGATCGTCGACGAGCAGGTCCCCCTTAATGACCAGGGCATCTACTTCTACGCCGATTCAGCGCGGGAGCGCTATCGGGTCTGGGCTGAGACGGGCCTCAACCTCTGGCGGCACATCCTCGACTCCTTGGATGATCCGGCCATCCGCGACCTGGTGGCGTCCGTGGCAGCCCTCGAGGGCTGACAGTGCTCTGTCTGCGGATGGTGTGCCGCCCGCCGTGCGGGCGGCACACCAGGACGCGTCAGGGCGTCAGGGCCTTCCGCGCTGCCCGCGCAGGTGTTCCGCGATGGGCTTCAGGCCCTTGTCCAGCTCCATGAGTGCCTCCGGCGACAGCAGGTCGATGAAGTGCCGCCGCACGGAGGCGACATGATGTGGCGCCACCTTCTTCATGGTCTCCATGCCGTGCTCGGTGAGGACGGCGTACAGTCCGCGGCGGTCCGACTCGCAGTTCTCCCGGCGGACCAGGTTCGCGTTCTCCATGCGGGTGATCTGGTGCGAGAGCCGGCTCTTGGACTGGAGCGTGGCGGACGCGAGGTCGCTCATGCGCATCCGGTAGTCCTCGGACTCGGACAGGTTCACCAGGATCTCGTAGTCGTTCATCGTCAGGCCGAAGGGCTGCAGATCCTTTTCGAGCTGGTACGTCAACAGCCTGTTGACCTCCAGGTGGGTGCGCCAGGCGCACTGCTCCGCATCGGTCAGCCAGCGCGTGGCCGTCTCGGTCTCCATGAATGAAGTCTACCTAAAATGTTGAAAGGCGAACTAGTGAGGGTGGTGTGACTGTGCGCACGCGTTCGAGGTCACACTCCGCAGACTACCGCTCACAGCCCGAAGCGACGCTGGAGGTCCCCCAGCTGTCCGGGAAGGCGCGGTGTGCCCTGCTGCTGTGGCGGCCCGGTGAAAGGGCCTCCCCCACCGGGTACCCCGGGCTCGTGCGGAACCGCTCCCGTGGCCTGCTCCGCCATCAGGGTTTCGGTGGACTGGAGCAGGACCGTGCCGGCCCCCACGAACTCGAACTGGTGCTCTTCCCCGGAGGCCCCGCCGAGGCCCGTCATCGCACGTAGACCGCCCATCACGCCGGTCAGGTAGGCGTGGTCGTAGTGGTGGCAGGGGGAGGGGCAGTCGGCCCATCCCACCAGGGCCTGCGGGTCCACCCGGATCGGCGGTTCCATGAACACCACCGGACCGTTGGACGCGGCCACAAACTTTCCGGTTCCGATAAGGGTCAGAAAACCGGGAACGATGGACTGCTTGAGCGCAAGACTTGGCTGAAAAGCGAGCAGATTGCCGGAGCGAATGGTCAGGTTGCCGTCGTCCAGGTCATACGAATTGACGTCGAAGGCCCGGTCGGCGAGGAGCATCCGGCCCGAGCCCGCCGCCACCACCCAGTCGCTCGCGTGCAGAGGCGAATGGAAGGAAGTGCGGACCAGACGGTCGAGGCGGCCGTGTCCCACGCCGTTGAAGTCGATCGAGCCGTAGTAGGCGATCATCTTCCCCTTCTGCAGGAACCACTGGCTCCCCTTGAGCTCCACGCAGAAGGTGTACTTGTTGACGTTGTCGTCGACGGGCAGCGTCATGGGGTCGTGCACGACCGGTCCGGCGGCACCGTATCCACTCACAGCTTCTCCTCCGAGGCCTGCACGTAGACCATCCCGTTGCCGCTGAGCTCCAGCTGGAACGCCTCGCCGGAGCCGCGGCCCACCATGTCCCGCCAGCCGAGCGCCGTCGACAGCTTGTTGCGGACGTCGCCGTGGTGGGCGACGTACGCCTGGGGGTCGACGTGGACCGGGCGCTGCGGGGTGACCGGGATCTCGAAGACCCCGCCGTGCGCCATCACGGCGACCGCGCCGTGACCCTTCAGGGTGGTGGTGAACAGGCCCTGCCCCGTGACCTGGCCGCGCACCATGCCCATCACCCCGCCCTGCGAGCCCATGAACATCGTGCCCTGCTGGAGCGTCCCCTCGAAGGCCAGCAGCCGGTCCGCCTCGACGTAGAGCGTGTCGCCGGTGAGGGTGATGACCTGGACGTGATGGCCGCCGTGCCCGAAGAAGACCGTGCCGCTGCCCTCGACCGTCATGAGCGGGGTCGCCTCGCCCGCGACCCGGCGGCCGAGCATCGACATCACCCCGCCCTGGCCGCCCTGGATGTTGGGGGTGAAGGACACGTCGCCCTTGTACGCGAGCATCGCCCCGCGCTGACTGAACAGCCGCTGCCCGGGGACGACGGTCGCCTCGACCATCTTGGAGTTCACCTCGCGCAGGGCCATCTCAGACGTCCCCCGCGATCGTGTTCCGCTCGCTCGGCTGTACGTACACCAGGCCGTCCCCCTCGAACCGGATCTGGAAGGCCTCGCCGCCGCCCTCGCCGAGGAAGGTGCGGAACGTCACACCCGACTGGAAGGACTGGCGGAGGTTGCCCTGGTGGGCGATGTACGCACCGGGGTCGACGGTCAGCGGGTACTGCGCGCTCACCCGGAGCACCACCGCCGGGCCGTCCGACATGATGGCGGCCTGGCCGTGGCCCTCGACCGTCGTCGTGAACAGGCCGTTGCCCTGGGAGGCGCCGCGCAGGCCGGTGAACGTGGTGCCGGTGCGCAGGCCGGCGTCGGTCGCCAGCAGGTTGCTGGACTCGACGTACAGCTTGTCGCCCTGGAGGCCGACCAGGTTGATCTCGGACGCCCGGTCCGCGAACCAGCACGTCCCGTGCCCCTTCACCTCCATCACCGTCATCTGCTCGCCGGTGAGCCGCCGGGTCACCATCCCCCGCAGCCCCTCACCACCGCCCGTCATCTTCTTGAACGTCATCTGCCCGTCGTACGCCACCATCGAGCCGTTCTTCGCCTTCACGGCGTCCCCGGTCATCTCGACGGCGAGCACCTTGCTGCCCTGGAGTCGGAACATCGCCACGCAGCGAAGGTAGCCGCAGCCCGGCACCGGCGACAGGTCCCCCGGGTGGACATCGACCCGGATCCTTCCCCTAGAAGGTCGGCCGCCGCTCCCCGGGCAGCCGGATGACCGCCGTGCCGGCCGTCGGGTCGACGGTGGACCTCGGGGGCGCACCGTCCTCCTCGTCGTCGCGCAGCACCAGCGAGCTCTGCCGCTCCTCGAGCTCGTGCTGCTGGCCCGGGGAGAGCGCCGCGTGCAGCTGCTCGAAGCCGGTCGCGGAGATCTGGCCCTGCCGTGCCGCGTTCCGCCAGGGCAGTATCCCGGCCCGTCCGGCCCGCAGCGGCAACTGGTCCGCGAAGGCCAGGGCCGTGAGCACCACCACCAGCCCCGGCAAGGTCATGAAGAAGACGAACTGCACCGCCCGGCACCCCCTCGGTCCGGGGACCCGGCTTCCCACCCCCGCGCCGGGCGCGTGAGGCTTCTTGGCACAATGGGGGAACGTTTGTGCTCGCGTTCACAAAGAGTGGACGTCTCTCCCACCGAAGGTGACCCGTGGACATCAAGACCGCCACCGCCATCCGCCGCCTGCGCCTGGTCTCCGCCCCGGAGGCCGTCTCCTTCCTGATCCTCCTCGTCTGCTCGGTGCTGAAGCGGACCACGGACTTCAACGCGGTGCCCGTGATGGGCGCGGTCCACGGTGTCCTGTTCATCCTGTACGTGATCTTCTGGGCCGACGCCTGGAACCGCACCAAGTGGTCCGCGAAGACCGCGGCCCTCTACTTCGTCCTCTCCGTGCTGCCGACCGGCGGCTTCTTCGCGGAGCGCAAGCTGCGCCGCGAGGCCGAGGACGCGGTCATCGCCGCCCGCGCGCGCAACGAGGGAGTGGTGAACGCATGATCGTCGCCTTCTCCGTGACGCCGCTGGGTGTCGGCGAGGACGTGGGGGAGTACGTGGCCGACGCCGTCCGGGTCGTACGCGAGTCAGGGCTGCCGCACCGCACCGACGCCATGTTCACCTCGATCGAGGGCGAACTTGGGTAGCCTTGAGTACATGAACCTTCAAAGCGCAACCGCAGTAGCCAACGGCCAGCGTCCCGACGTGGCCGCTTACCTCCGGCTCAGCCGAGAGAACGAAGACAGCGCCAGCATTGAAACCCAGCGTGCCGCCGTAGCCCGCTGGTGTGAACAGAACGGCTATGACCCCGCCTCGGTCATTGAGTACATCGACTCTGGCGTATCCGGCGCCAAAGCCCTGGAACAGCGCAAGGGCATGCACCAGCTCATGAGGGACCGACCGGCCGTTGTCATCGCGTGGAAGCTGGACCGGTACGCGCGGAGCGTCTCCGAATTCCTGCGGCTAGTGGCATGGGGCGAGGCACACAACGTGCGCATTGCCACGACGGACAACGCAATCAATACCGGTACCCCTACCGGCCGAATGGTCGCCGTAGTCCTCGCAGCGCTGGCCGAATGGGAACGCGAAATGATCCGGTCCCGAATTCTCGACGGACACGCCACCCGACGCGCCCAAGGTCGCTGGAGTTCTGGCCGGGCCCCGTACGGATATCGAATCGTCCGACGTGATGGCGCCGCATACCTGGAAATCGAGCCGGAACAGGCGGAGCGAATTCGAGCCGCAGTGCGGAAACTCATTTCCGACGATGGAACTGTTGCCGGAACAGCGCGAATGGTCGACCTCAGCGAACCGCAATGGCGGAGGCTCATAAAGTCGGTCACCCTGCGAGGCCAGCGCGAAAGCAAGGGAAAGCTCGTATGCGGCCCCGACGGAGTGACACCAGTCCAATTCGCGGAACCGATCATTTCCGCCGCTGAGCGCAAAGCAATTCAGGCGCGCCTCAAGGCACTTGCGACCGGCGAGGACCGCGCAGCACGGAGTGAAACCCCGCTGTGCGCCGGAATGGGGCAGTGCTACAAGTGCGACGGCCCGTTGAACGGCGGCACCAGCGGCGCAGGAGTGAAGCTGTATAAGTGCAAGCTTGGCCACGTCACGATCTACGCCGAGACACTCGACAAGCGGGTTGAAACGGAGTTTCTCCACCGGTTCGGCCGGGTGGCTGAGTACACCGTGCGCCTTGAGGGTGGCAACGACCTGTCAGACGCCATGACCGAGGCCCAGGAACAGGCAGCACGGATCGCAGCGAGCATCGCGACGGCCGGACCGCTCATGCTGGCCACGCTGGAGGAGAAAGCCGCAGAACTGGAAGCCGCATACGCCGCGCTGAGGGCCGCACACGACCCTGACGTACGGGAAGTGCTGGAACCCACCGGAAGGACGCTAGGGGAGGCTTGGGAGACCGACACGGGCGCACGGGCGGGAATGCTGGCGGACGTCGGCCTCTCCGTCGTACTGCACCCCAAGAGCCGCGCCGATCGGCTGGAAATTCGCTGGGCCAGCGGAGGCGAGGACTACGCGCTGACTGAGTACGTGGACTACTTGGACGCGTGACGCCCATCACGTAAGGCAGACCTAAGGGCCCCGGAACATCCATAGTGATCCGGGGCCTTTTCACATGTGCACATAGTTATCCACAGGCGGCCTGTGGATAACTTTGTCACGGCCGGTGGTGCTTCGCTAGACAGCGCAAGGGGCTGAGCTGCGGTTTTCCCTTGGTCGTGGTGTTTGAGTATCTATCTTGGTAACACATATAGAAACTCTATAGGGAATGCAGTTTCAACCCCTCAAACTCCACTCGCACCACCTCAGCGCTGTCGAGTCAGGAAGTCCACCGCCCGACGTAGCAAGACAGGGGAGTGCCGGAACTTGCCCAACGCTGAAACACAGCTTGAGCACACGGTGCCATAGAAAGTCCGCGAATCCTTGTCGCCGTACGGCACGTTCGGGAGTTGCGCCGTGGCTTCCGCCAAGCAGATTTCACAGGGCAGCGTGCGCGCTTCTTCGTACTGATCAAGCGTCAGGCCCAGGTGACCGGCCCGAGTGCGCATTTTTCGCCGTGCTACCCAGGTTGGATCGTTTAGCGCGCGCTGTGCTTCCGCCTGATTCTTCCGTTTCGTTTCGCACGACCGACACCGTTTGTCAAGCGTTCCGGGCCTTTTCTCGCTGAATTCGCTTTCCGGCTTGAGTTCGCCGCATGCGTTACATGTGATCACGCTCACAGTTTAGCAGAGTGGGTAAATTTACCCGGCTAATGTCAGCACGGCAGGAACCGCTAGCGGTCTAGTGGGATCAGCGAGGGGATGCCGCGCACCCTACCCGGCCTCTTACGGCCCTTGGCGGTCTGTGCCCCCTCGACTACCGGCCGGACGGCTCCGCTCCCTCTCTCCCGAGTGTTGAGCGTCCGGCCCTACGGCGCATAGCTCAGCGGTAGAGCACCGGACAGGGGTCCGGAGGTCACAGGTTCAATTCCTGGGGCGTCGACGCTGGTGTATTCGCGGGCAGGCCCTGACCGGTCAGAGATGCGAATCACCATGGGTGAAACCGGCGCAAACTGGCGTGCCAGTCACACGCAAAGTGCGCGGCGAGTAGCCCTCAATGACGCGTAGCTCAATTGGCAGAGCAACGGGCCGTTAACCCGTGTGTTGCTGGTTCGACTCCAGCCGTGTCAGCCGAGTAAATTTACCCACTGCCCGGAGGTTGCTTTGAAGACTAAGCCTCAGCCGGGCGATTTTGGCCTTTGCCGGATATCCGGCCTCACTGGTCGCGCTGTTTCGATTGGTCAGCGGCTCATAGGTAGCGGAAGCTACTACACGCACGCTTTCGTGTATGTCGGCAACGGGGAAATCATCCAGGCGGAACCGGGCGGAGCGCGGCGTGCATTCCTCGCTGAGGCGCTGGGAGACCGCAAGCGCGTTGCCTATTCGGATCTCGATCTGACGCCACTTCAGCGGAGCAACATTGTGCGTGCGGCCACCCGTTATATCGGCACTCCGTACTCATACCTTGACTACCTCGCAATCGCTGAGGCGCGAATAGCGCGCATTGATTCGCTTGAGGAATTCGTGGGCGAAACCCACCACATGATCTGTTCTCAGCTTGTCGCGCAGTCCTATGCCGATGCTGGGGTGAACCTGTTTCCGAATCGCGTTGCTGGCGACGTTGCCCCTGGCGATTTGGCCCGGCTGATTGGGGCATGATGCCTTCCTGCGGATCTTGCGGCAGCACTGCCCTGGTGGTGTGGAATCGGCGCCCTACGGCGGATGAGCTTGCGGCTATCCCTGCGGAGCATGGTGGCGAAAGCGCTACGGCGGCCAACACGCTGGTTCCCGTATATGCGTGCGGCTCCCATGCCATTTCCGCTGAGCTTGGTGCTCTGACCCATGGTGCGCTGTGTAGTGGTCCTGCTAGTGCAGCACTGCCTAACTGTGATTGCACACCCGAGCCCCTGCCCGAGCCTGAGCCGGAGCCCGCTGGCGTACTGCCGGAAGGTTGGTAGCCGTGCCTCGCCGTCCGTGCCTGGTATGTAAGCGGCTCACCGCTAACGCATCGCGCTGTGATGTGTGCCAGGCACAGTACCTAGCCCAGCGTGAGCGCCAGCGTGGCAGTGCACACAGCAGGGGCTACACCAGTAGGTACAGAACAGTAGCTAGGGCAGTGCTGGCAGAGCACAGGGCTAGTCATGGTGATTACTGCCCAGGGTGGGGAGTTCCCGCGCATGCCTCGCAGGATCTCACTGTTGACCATGTCGTTCCCTTGGCCGCTGGTGGCACCCATGACCGGGCCAACCTCCGTGTGCTGTGCCGAGGCTGCAATGCACGTAAGCGTGACAGGCAGTAGCCGCTATCGCTGTGCATAACCATGCAGTCCCCTGGCCTGGTTCTTGCATATGTATGCCGGGGGGGCGGGGTCAATCTCTGACCTGCGGCTTTACGGGGACCCGGCCCCCATGGCCCCAAACATTTCCGAGGGTTAGAGGGGTGGGGGGTCTTGGTCGAGTTTTGCGCACATTGCCGCATAAATATGCAACCTAGCGCCCACGCTCACCGTAAATACTGCTCAGATCGTTGTCAGCGTAACGCAGCTAAAAAGCGACGGAACGTAGTCAAGCGTTCGGCGGAGCAATCGGCCCGGCTTGCTGAGTGGTCCAGTGCGCGACCTGTTGCCCTGTGCCCTGAGTGTGACGCTGAGTACCTGTTGCCCCCGCCAAACCAGCGCGGAAGACGCCCGCTGTTCTGCTCACGGAAATGCCAAATGGCTGCCCTTGACCGTGGCCGTACGCGTGATGGTGGGTACAAGAAACGCGCTGAGAAATTCGGCGTTCGGTACACGGCATTTCCGCGTGAGTGGGTATTCGAGCGGGACGGCTGGATATGCGGGCTGTGTGATAAGCCGGTAGACCGGCACCTGGCCTACCCGGCGCCAATGAGCGCAAGCCTTGACCACGTCATTCCGCTGTCTAGGGGCGGCCACCATGAGCCGGAAAATGTCCAATGCTCGCACCTGACCTGTAACGTGCGGAAGGGGGCCCGTGTAGATGCCCGGTCCACCCCCCAAGCCGTTGGAGCGTAAGCGCAAGCTAGGGAACCCCGGTAAGCAGACGCTACCCGCGCTTGCCGACACCCAAGCCGTGGCGCCCGTTGGCGAGGCCGCACCCGCTCATCTCGGCGAGGCTGGCCAGGAAATGTACCGGCGCATTGTCTCCGGCGCTGCGTGGCTCGCTGAGACCGATAAGCCAACGCTGGAATTGCTCTGCGAAAAGGTCGACCGGCGTGAGCAGATGAAAGCTCAGCTAGCGCGCAGCGAACTGGTGCTTTTCACAGACAAAATGTACGCGTACCCCAACCCGCTGGTCGGCATGCTCTCCACCATCGAAACGGAGATTGCGAAGCTCTTCAGCGCGCTGGGGCTCACTCCCACAGACCGCACACGCATGGGGCTCGCGGAAGTCAAGGCGCGCAACGCGTTTGAGGACTTCCTGGCCAAGCAAGCGTCCCGGTAGTGGGTAAATTTACCCGGAGGCAGCATGGCTAGGCCCTATCTGCTGACCCCGGTCTCTGCCGCCGACATCAAGCGTGGCGACGGAGCGCAGTTCGTGACGTTCAGCGAGTCGTTCTTGCGGGTCACCAAGGACTCTGTGGGCGGCTCCTCCGGCACGCTGTTGAAGTTCCGGCCGTGGCAGCGCGATACGTTCGGCCGTCTGCTGGCCCGGCGCCCGGATGGCAGATACAAGCATCGGCAGGCGCTCATCGGCATGCCACGAAAGAATGGCAAATCCGCCGTTGGCGCGGCAGTAGCCATTTACGGACTTGTCTCCGGCCCCAAGGGTGGCGAGGTTTATTCCATCGCTGCCGACAAGGAACAGGCCCGGATCGTTTTCGGCACAGCGAAGAAAATGATTGAGATGGCGCCAGAGATGGCGAACAGTTTCAACGTTTATCGCGACGCCATCGAACTTCCGGCTACCGGCTCGGTCTATCGCGTGCTGTCGGCGGAAGCCTTCACCAAGGAAGGCTTGAACCCTCACCTGACCATCGCTGACGAAGTCCACGCGCAGCCTACCCGAGAGCTGTGGGACGTTATGTCGCTGGCCTCAGGCGCGCGGGTCGAACCGATGATGGTGGGTATCACCACCGCTGGTGTGAAGAGCGATTCGACCGGTGGCGACTCGCTGTGCTACGGCATGTATCAGTACGGCGAACGTGTCATTCGGGGCGAGATTGAAGACCCTGCGTTCTACCTTGAGTGGTGGGGAGCGCCGGAAGGTGCCGACCACCGGGACCCGGCAGTGTGGGCAGCCGCTAACCCCGGTTTCAACGACATTGTCAGCGAGGAAGATTTCCATTCCTCGGTTCTGCGCACACCTGAGGCGGAGTACCGCACTAAGCGACTTAATCAGTGGGTGAGCACAGCTCAAGCCTGGTTGCCCGCTGGTGCTTGGGACGACTGCCAGACCGGCGGAGCCATCCCGGATGGCACTGAGGTTGTCTTGGGGTTCGATGGCTCGTTCAACAACGACTCCACAGCGCTAGTGGTCGTTTCCTGCCCACAGGGCGAGGACGACAAGCCGCACGTGGACGTGGTCGCCGCTTGGGAAAAGCCGACGGACGCCGACAACGGCTGGTCGGTCGACATTTTCAGCGTCGAGGAAGAGATCCGTAAGGCGTGCCGTCGCTGGCAGGTCCGTGAGATCGTTTGTGACCCTTTCCGCTGGGCGCGCACGTATCAGATCCTCGAATCCGAGGGGCTTCCGATTGTGGAGTTCCCTCAGTCGCCCTCGCGCATGGTTCCGGCAACTCAGCGGTTCTATGAGTCCGTGATGAACAAGACGCTGACGCATTCTGGTGACCCGCGCTTGGCGCGCCACCTGTCTAACTGTGTGCTTCGCACTGACTCGCGCGGCTCACGCCTCAGCAAGGATGCCAAGGGGTCACCTCGCAAGATTGACCTCGCCGTCAGCGCGGTAATGGCGCTGGAACGTGCCTGCCAGGAACCGGAAACCGTACCCGTGCCCCAATTCTTTTCGTGGGCTGACCTTTAGGGGGAAACCCGTGAGAAAGCTAGCGGGGAAGTTGTCCCGTTCGCTCGCTGCCAATGTGCTGGGTCTCGTCGGTGCTGGTGTGCTGGTTGACGCTGCATGGCGCTGGAGTGCTACGGCAGGTCTGGCAGCGCTGGGCGCGCTTATCCTGGTGGTGGGTTGGGCGGTTGATGAGTAATGGGTGTGTTCTCACGCGCTGAAAAGCGCTTCTACGCGCCATCCGGTGCGGGTGACCCCTGGACCATCCCCTCGAACGGCTCGCTTGCTGCCTATACGGCCTCAGGCGTCCCCGTGACGGACGAAACCGCCATGCAGCTACTCGCGGTGGCCGCGTGCGTTCGTCTGCTCTCAGACGCCGTCTCAGGGCTCCCGTTCGACGCGGTACGCGCCAAGGGTGAGATCCGGGAAACGATCGAACCGGCACCGGCCATCATCGCTGACCCGTTCGGCGGCACCGCTACGGCTGGTTTGCCGACACGGCGCCAAGGCTTCGTTCAGATGATGGTGAGCTTGCTGCTGCGCGGCAATGCCTACTGTCTTGTGCTGTCGCGCGACAGCTATGGGCGCCCCCAGCGGCTCCGCGTGCTTCACCCTGACCGGGTCGACTGCACCTTTGATGCCTACGGCCAGCGGGTATACAAGATTGACCGCAAGCCGCTCGAATCGGTCAACGACATGGTCCACATCATGGGTATGTCAATGCCTGAGTCGCCCACCGGCATGAGCGTGATCTCATACGCGCGACAGTCGATTGGCCTCGGGCTGGCCGCTGAAGAGTTCGGTGCCCGCTTCTTCGGCGAGGGCGCGCACATGACTGGCGTCGTGGAAATCGACGCTGACCTTGACGTGAACCGCGCTCGGCAGATCAAGGAGAATTTCACTGCCTCGCACGCTGGGCTGAAGAACTCCCACACGGTGGGTGTCCTCTCCGGTGGCGCCAAGTGGAAGCCAATTAGCGTGTCCCCGGAAGATGCGCAATTCCTGGGTACCCGCGCGGCACAGAATCTCGACATAGCCATGCTGTTTGGCATCCCGCCTCACATGCTGGGCCAAGTCGACAAGACAACGTCGTGGGGCACCGGCATTGAGCAACAGGGTCTTGGCTTCCTCGCCTACACGCTGAGTGCATGGCTTGGACGTTTCGAAGATGCGTGGTCGGCCATGCTGCCCAAGCCACAGACGGCACGGTTCAACGCTGACGCGCTGTTGCGCACGGATACGGCGGGGCGCTACGCGGTTTATACGGCTGCCCGGAGTACCGGAATCATGACCGTTAACGAAATCCGCGCCCTTGAGAACTATGCGCCGATTGATGGCGGCGACGATATCGCCATGCCGCTGAATTCGTCCGCACCAAAAATGAAGGACAACGAAGCGTCGCCGTCTCCGGCCAAGTCTGACGCGTTGGGAGCTGTGCTCTGATGAGCGATTTTACGAGCCGCGCAGACCGGCGCAACGTACGTGAGAACCGATTCCGACCTATCGACGGTTGTGAGATCCGCGAAGTTGGCAACGGGAACCTTCGGTTTACCGGGTATGCCAGCGTCACGGAAACCCCGTACGAAATGCAGGATTGGCTTGGCGACTACACAGAGGTTGTCCGTCGGGGCGCGTTCAGTAAGACGCTCGCTGAGGGCGCTGACGTCCCGTTCAAGTTGAACCACGACGGCATGACGCTGGCGCGCACCAAGTCGGGCACTATGCGGCTCTCCGAGGACTCCACGGGGCTTCACGTGGAAGCTGACCTAGACCCGAACAACGGGCAGGTTCGCGACATTCGCAGCGCTATGGAGCGGGGTGACCTTGATGAGATGAGCTTTGCGTTTCGGGTCACTCGTCAGGAGTGGTCGCCCGACTACACACAGCGCGATATCACTGAAGTCAACATGAATAAGGGCGACGTCAGCATTGTCAACTACGGCGCGAATCCTCACACGGCGGGGCTTACCTCGCTGCGGAGCGCGCTGAGTGACGGCACCCTGGACCGTGAACGGCTGGCGGAACTGATCCGCTCCGTGCCCGACCTCGCCGACATGCTTGCCGACCGACCGGCTGATGCCGCGCCGGAGGCCGAGCCTAAGCGCAGCGATGACCTTTCGCTGTATGAGGCGCGTCTGCGCCGCTTGAACCTCTGAGTTGCCGGGTAAATTTACCCGCTTCTCCGCCTGCCCGGCATCACGCCGGAGCCTACGCCGGACCCTAAGCAACACAGGGCACCACCTAGGCCACCACCTGACTTTGCGGTGGGCGATTCCCCAAAGAATCGAACCTAGAAGGGTCCCTAATGGACAAGCGTGCACTTATTGCTGAACTGGTCGCCAAGCGTTCCGCTGAGCGTGACAAGCTTGACGGCATTCTCTCTGAGGCCCGAGGCGCCGATAGCGCGCTGACCGATGAGCAGCGTTCTGCTTTCGATGCTGGTGAGGCTGAGATCCGCGCCCTTGATGAGCGCATTGCGGAGCTTGACGCCCAGGTTCGCGCGGATGAGGCTGCGGCGGAGATGGCCAAGCGCTACGCGCCGAAGCCCGGTGACGGTGTCAAGTCTGAGCCGGAGATTTACCGGTCCGGCCTCGGCGGTCAGTCGTATTTCCGTGACATGTGGAATGCGCGCCAGAACGGCGACCGTGACGCCATGGACCGACTTCAGCGCAACAACCGGGGTCGGCAGGCTGAGGCGCGTGCGCTGACTACGGTCAACGGCGCTGGCGGTGAGTTCGTGCCCCCGATCTGGCTTGAGAAGGAGTTCGTCCGTCTCGCGCGACCGGCCCGGATTACCGGCAACCTGGTTCCGACTCAGGCGCTTCCGGCCGGTACCGACTCGATCAACATTCCGAAGGTGCAGACCGGTACTGCCGTGGCCGTTCAGGGCACGCAGAACACTGCCGTTCAGCAGACGGACCTTACGACCGGCTCGATTTCGTCCAGCGTGACGACCATTGCCGGTGGCCAGACTGTTTCGCTTCAGCTCATCGAACAGTCGCCGCTGAACGTTGACGACATTATCTTGGGCGACCTTGCTGCGGCCTACGCTCAGCAGTACAACACCCTGATTCTGTCCGGTTCCGGCTCCGGTGGTAACCCGACCGGTATTTTCACCCTGTCGGGCACCAACGCTGTCACGACCAGCGCGGCCACTATCACGGGTATCTACGGCGCTATCGCCAACGGCATCCAGCAGGTTCACACGAACCGCTTCCTTCCGCCGGATACCATCATCATGCACCCGCGTCGCTGGGCCGCTCTGCTGGCCGCTGTCGACTCGTCCGGCCGTCCTCTGGTGGTCCCGAACGCCAACCAGCCGATGAACGCGCTTGGTACTGACGCTGGCGTCGTTTCTCAGGGCTACGTCGGCACCATTCAGGGTCTGCCGGTTTACGTGGACGCGCTCATTCCGACCAACGTGGGCGCCGGTACGAACCAGGACCGCATCATTGTTGCCCGTCTGGCCGACCTGATGGCGTGGGAGGGCAACGTCAAGGCGGAAGCCTTCCCGCAGACCTACGCGAACCAGCTGTCTGTGTTCGTCCGTCTGTACAACTACATGAGCTTCCAGCCCGCGCGTTACCCCAAGTCGATTTCGGTTATCGACGGTACTGCGCTGGTTCCGCCGACCTTCTAAGCGGACCCTAGGCCGGGGGAGGGTGGGTAAATTTACCCGCCTTCCCCGGCCCCCTTGGCTGAGAGGAATTCATGAATCCCATCAATTACGCGCGCGGTCTCGTGGACGAATTCGAGGGCACGCAGCGATCCGGCGACAAGGAACGCGAGGCACTGGTGCGCGAGTCACTCACCTGGGTCGCTGGCGAACTGGACAAGGTAAACCCCGATTCGCTGCGCGATGAGCTGCGCGAAATGTACGAGAGCGCCAAGCAGGGCGTAGCCGATGCTCTGGCCACCAAGCCAAAGCGGGCCAGCGCTAAGACTGCTGAGTAGGTGAGGGCATGTCGCTGATTTACTACGTCGGGCAAGACGTACCGCTAAAGGTCACGCCGACCGATGACAGCGGCAATGCCCTCACGGGTCTCCAGGGCGTCTCTGTGGCCGTCACAGACCCTTCCGGCTCCGCCAGTGCCCCAGCGGTCTCCGGACCCGTCAGCGGGGCGTACACGGCCGTTGTGAGCGGCGTGAGCGTGCCTGGTGTGTGGCTGGTTCGCTGGAGTGCAACCGGCTGGTCGTACGAGACTCAGTTCCAGGTGCGCACCATGGGCGCCGAACAGTTGGTTGACCTCGCTGGCGTCAAGGCTCACCTGAACATCCCGTCCAACGACACTCGGCAGGATGACGAACTTCAGGGATTCATCCTCGCTGCTGGCGAGATTGCCCGGAACCACTGTGGTCCGTTCATCCCGGAAACGCATACCCAGTGGTTCGATGGCGGACGTAGCCGGATCATGCCGGATTTCACGCCGATATCCAGCGTGCTCAGCGCGACGGAGTATTACGGTCTGAGTGCCTTTCCGCTGACAGAGCAGCCGCTTGGTGGCCAGACGGACGCGTTCGCGTTCACGGTCGACTACAGCACGGGGGAGATCACCCGGCGCACGATGGGTGGCGAGGCTGCCACATTCGCGTACGGGTCCAAGAACATCAAGGTTGTCTATACGGCCGGTCGCGCTGGCGCTGTGCCCTGGACTGTTCGGCTTGGCGTTCTCGAACTGATCCGGCACCTGTGGCAGATGACCCAACAGGGTGGTGGACGGCCGAAGTTCAACGCCGGAGCCTATGACGGGGGCGAGGCCATCGTGCCGACCGGCTTTGCCATTCCGAGCCGTGTGCTTGAGCTGTGGCAGCCGTTCTACAGAGGGCCCGGTATCGCATGAGCATCCCGCAGAGCACAGCACCAGCGGTACGCCAGTGGCTTTATGACCAGTGCACAGCGGGGCTTGCACCGGATCCGGTGAACACCCGTGCCTCGCTGCTGGTCGTGTTCGACGCTCCGGGGCCCAACGAACCAGACGACATCGTGGCCATTGGCCGTGTCCGCCGACAGCTACAGGCGGGGGCCATGGTCGGGGGCGGGGGTCCCGGCTTCCTGGACGAGCATTACACCGTAGAAATTGTGGTGGACGTGTTCAGAGGAAGCGATAGCGGTCAAGTGGCTTACACACGGGCTATGGACTTGGCCAACTCCGTGATCGCAATTGTGCGGACGGATCTCACACTCGGCGGAAACGTCATCAAGTCGCAGCCCAAGGGTGATGACGCGGAAGTTGAGTGGGACAGCGAGCACGGCGGGAAGCGCGCTTGCGTCACTGTCGAAATCGAATGCGTCACGAGGATATGATGCCTGACTTCACATACAGCGGCTCTGATGAGCGCTACTACCCGTCACTCTCGCTGAGCGTTGCTCCGGGCGACACCGTGACGCTTGATTCTGACCCTGGGGACGGCCGGTTCACTCCGCTGGTGGGTAAATTTACCCCCTCCGCCCCGGCTGTCTCCGTTCCCGAGCCGGTGGCCGACGCGCCGGTTTCCACTGACTCCCCGGAGGTTGGCGCGTAATGCCTAAGGCAACTCAGCTCAGTTTTCTCGGAATTGCCAAGGAAACCACGCCGGGCACTCCCGTTGCGTCTACTCAGTTCATCCCGGTCACGCAGATCACCCCCAAGGACAGTCTGACCCTCCTGGACGACAAGGGTTATCGGGGCGCTCTGGTCGACGTTTACGATCAGGTGGCCGGTCCACTGTCCGGGACGCTGGACTTTGACGGCGACGTGTACCCGGACACCATCGGGTTCCCGCTCGCTGGTGTGCTGGCGGACGTGGTCACTTCCGGCGCCTCTGCCCCGTACACGCACGTGTTTTCCGTGCTCAACACCGGTAACGGGCAGCCGACTTCCTACACGCTGAATGATCAGTACGTGGCCGGTAACCGGCAGTATCCCGGTGCCAAGTTCAGCGAGGTTGGTTTCAAGTTCACCGCTGATGGCCTGCTGACCTACTCGGCCAAGACAACCACCTTTGGCAGCGTCGCGGCCACGGCTCCAACGGCCTCTTGGACGTCCGTTCCGCCCATGGTGGGCTGGCAGGGTGTCGCGCAGATTGCTGGCGTGACTCAGGCCGGAGTCATTGACGGCGAGGTGACCATCAAGCGTCCCGTGACCGTTATCAACTCGGTCGACGGTACTCAGGCGCCCGTTCAGCTCTGGTCTGGTCCGGTGTCTGTCGATGGTAAGGCCACGCTGATCATGGAAGACGACACGGCGCTTACGCAGTACCTCACGACTGCCAAGCCGTCCGTCGATTTCAACTTCTCTGCTGGTGCTGGTGCTTCCGCCGTTCAGCTCAAGTTCCACATGTCCAAGTGCTCTCTGAGCGCCGCTGACATCACCCGTGGCAAGGACTACATCGAAATCCCGATTACGTTCACTGCCCTCGCAAACACCACTGACGTAGGCGCGTCTGGCGGGTATTCGCCGATCAAGGTGACCGTTCAGAATGCCGTGACTTCCGGGACGTACAAGTAATGCAGCGAATTAACCTCCCCTCCGGCGCTACCGCAGATCTGCGCGATGTTGCTGACGTCACTGAGCGCGGGCGGCGACCCATCAAGCGAATTCAGACCCGGCTTGCTGGCCTTCCGGCGTTCGTCAACGCTGTTGAGGAAGCGCAGTCACAGGCCGATGGTGTCGACCTCACCCCGGACCAGCAGTTGAAGATTGCGGCCGGTATGGGCGAGGCATTCGACCTCCTTGAGGACCTGAACGACGCGCTTGTTGCTGCCCTGGTGGCCGGTTGGTCGTATGGCTTCGGCGTAAGCGCGGATGCCTGCCAGGATCTTCCCGGCCGGGACCTTGACGCGCTGCGAACGGCGGTAGCCCCGTACCTCGCCCAGCTCAACCCCGACTTTGACCCGTCCCCGGCTGCCGATTCCCCTACCGAAGCCTCCGTCGCCTAACGGAGGCTCTTTCATCCAAGGGCGGAAGCACCTACTCGGCGGATGAACTCCCCAGCGAGGAATACCGGACGTGGCGGCTTTGCACGCTGCTGCACTGTCGCCCGTCTGAGCTGGACGCCGAATCCGCCGTAGAACTTGACTGGTTGCTGGCCGTAGACGACGCCGTTGAGCGCGCCCGGAACATCATCAGCGAAAGGGCGGCCAATGGGTGAGTTTGGTGCAGTAGTCAAGGGTGTCAAGGAAGTCAGCGCCAAGCTGGGCGAAATGCAAGTCGCCTCTAACGAGGGGACACGCGTGGCGCTGCGTAAGGCAACTTCCTATACGCGGTCGCGCATCAAGGGCGGTATGCGTGGCCGCCCTCGCTGGGCACATAAGGGGCCGGATAAGGCAACCGGCGCACCTGGATTCAACATTCACCGGGCACCCGACCACGTCAAGCGTACCGGCGGACCCGGTGTGCTTACAGGTGACCTTCAACGATCCATCCGGACCAGCCGCAAGCCACGCCCTGAGGGTGTCGGCAAGTGGTCGCAGGTGGTCATGTCCGGCGGTAAGGGCGGCTATCAGAACCGCTACAAAGCAAAAATCGAGGGCGAATACCCGTTTTTCAAGCCGGGTGTCGATAAGGCGACCCCCAAGGTTCGCGAATTCTTCGTGGGTGCTTGGGCGGCGGCCACCAATGGCAAGAGAGGCGGGTAAATTTACCCATGGGTGCACTCCCTCCTGTCTTTATCGAATTTCTCGGCTCCGCTACCGGCTTTATGGCCACGGCCAAGGGTGTCAAGACTGAGCTTGCGACCGTTGAGGCCGAAGGTGGCGGAAACATGCGCCGAATGGGCGGTGTGGCGAAAGCCGCGCTGCTTGGTATCGGCGTAGCCGCTGGTGTCGCTGCCGTGAAAACCGTTCACATGGCGGCTGACTTCCAGACTCAGATGACTCGCGTGCGTACCGGCGCTGGCGAGGCCGCCAAGAACATGGGCCTAGTGTCCAATGGCGTTCTGAACATGGCCGGGCGAGTCGGCGAGTCGACCAAGGATCTGACCGCCGGTCTGTACATGGTGGAGTCGGCCGGTTTTCACGGCTCTGCCGCGCTCAAGGTGCTGGAGACTTCGGCCATGGGTGCCAAGGTCGGTGCCGCTGATCTGGCCACGGTGACCGACGCTGTCACGACAGCGATGAACGCGTACAAGCTCGGCGCCAGCGACACAACCACCGTTATGAACGCGTTGGTTGGCACTGAGGCTGAGGGCAAGACGAACCTTGAGGCGCTGGCCGGTTCTATGTCCGGCATCCTGCCGGTTGCTGCCGCCGCGCACGTGAAGCTGAATGAAGTCTTGGGCGCCATGGCCACCATGACGTCACAGGGTACCGACGCGCGCGTATCCGCCACGTACCTCCGTCAGACGATTGGTCAGCTCTCCAATCCGTCGGCAAAAGCTGCGGCCACTATGAAGGGGCTTGGGCTAGACGCCAACAAGGTCTCCCACGAGCTTGGCACCAAGGGTCTGGCCGCGACGCTGAACACGCTTACGGACGCCATCAAGAGCAAGATGGGTCCCGGCGGGGACGTCCTCATTAAGACCCTGCAAAAGGCTTCCAAGAGCAGCAAGGACTTTGAGGGAGCGCTCAATAAGGCGAGTGGATCAAAGAAGACATACATTGGCGCGCTGGCCACCATGGTTGGCGGCACGAAGTCAATGATGGGCGCACTTCAGCTTACGGGCCCGCACATGTCTACGTTTCAGAAGAACGTCGACGGAATCAGCAAGCACGTTAAGGACGGCGGAAAGCATGTCGAGGGTTGGGCGGACGTTCAGCAGACGTTCAATCAGCGCATGGCCGAATTCAAGGGCACGGCCGAGGCCATCGGTATCCGAATAGGCAATAACCTGCTACCGGCAGCAACCAAGCTTTTCGGCGTCCTCACCCAGGGACTCATGTTCCTTGCCTCGCACTCCGTATACCTCAAGGTGTTCGGTGTGCTGCTGGGTGGCGTGACACTCGGCCTCGCTGCTGCCTCGCTGGCGTCGTGGTCCTTCACTGACTCACTGCTGGCCAACCCGATAACTTGGGTGGTCGCCGGAATCATCGCGCTTATCGCCGGTTTGACGCTCTTGATCGTGCACTGGAAGCAAGTGTGGGGCTGGATCAAGACGAACATTCCGGCCGTGGCTCACGCGTTCAAGGCAACTTGGGATGCGACGCTGCGCGGATTTCATGCCACCTGGGCATTCACGGTCAAGGCTGTTCAGGCGCTAGTGAAGTGGTTCAACGCCAATGTGCTCACGTGGCTCAAGGCACGGATGAAGGACTTCAGCGGCTGGTGGAAGTCTCACAGTACGGAGATCAAGGAAACTTGGGCTCTGCTGTGGGCAAGCATCAAGACTGAGGCCAAGATTGCTTGGGCATTCCTGTCTGCCGGTTTTGAGGTTCTCAAGGGTTCACTCAAGCTTTCTTGGGATCTGATCTCCGGCATAGTGAAAACGGCCTGGGCGATTATCTCCGGCGCCGTGACCACCGGAATGCACGAAATCCTGAATATCGTCGCTGTCGTCATGGACGTCCTTACCGGCCACTGGGGCAAGGCTTGGCAGGATCTGAAGAAGCTTGCTTCTCAGGCATTCCATGACACCGTGAGTGCCATTCAGAGCATCACGAGTAGCTTCGGCTCGCTACTGACCAGCGCTGGCGCGGACCTTATCCGGGGTCTCATTAACGGCATCGGCAGTATGGGCGGTGCCGTCGGTAAGGCCATCAGCGACATCGCACACGGTGTCGTGAGTACGGCCAAGTCGATTCTTGGCATTAAGTCGCCGTCGCGCGTGTTCCGGCAGATTGGTATCTGGGTCAATGAGGGTCTGATCCAGGGTCTTACCGGTTCGACCAGTCGCGTTGAGAGCGCCATCAAGAGCACGCTCACCAAGCTCATGAACGCGTACAACGCAGTCGCCGACCAAAAGGGCCGGAAGGGTGTCAGTAACCGTTGGGTGGCGCAGCATGAGGCAGCGATCAAGCACCTTGAGACCTACGTCCGCAAGGAAGGTGCGCAGCTTGACAAGCTGGCCAAGCAGCGTGACAGCGTCGCCAAGCGGCTTAAGTCGGCCCAAGCCAACCTGAAGAACCTGCAAAAGGAATGGGCCGACGAGCGAAACAACATCGCTAGCGGCATCATGCAGGGGACGTCAATCGTCATGCAGCCCCAGGACGATGGCGCGGCTATTACAGCCGGGGACGTCCTTGCCAACATGCAGGATCAGGCGGCCAAGGCGCTCAAGTTCAGCAACGAGCTTGCGGCGCTGAAGAAAAAGGGTCTGCGCGCTGATCTCATCGAGCAGATTGCGGCGGCTGGTGTTGACCAGGGAGGCGCTACGGCGGATGCCCTGATGTCGGCGAATTCCGCGCAGATTGCTCAGCTCAACACCACGCAGAAGAGCCTCAAGGCTTCCGCGAACTCCACGGGCGCTGTGGTCGCAGACGCCATGTATAAGGCTGGTATCGACTCCGCCAAGGGTCTTATCAAGGGACTTCAGTCCAAGGAAAAGGCCATTGAAAAGCAAATGGAGAAGATCGGAAAGGCCATGGCCAAGGCCATTAAGCGTGAGCTAGGGATTCGCTCTCCCTCGCGCGTGTTCCACGAGATTGGTGCGTGGATTCCGGCCGGTCTGGTCAACGGTGTGGATAGCGGCATGTCTGCTGTGCAGCGAGCGGCTAAGCGCATGTCTGCGGCTCTCATAGCAGGCGCTAGCACTCCGGAGCTTGGTAGCTCAGGCACCGGAACCACCAGCGTGGTACACGCCGTTCACATTGAGGTTCACGGGTCCGTTCACAGCGATCGTGACCTTAGGGACGTCGTGCAATCGGAAATGCTCCGCTACGGCGCGCGCAACTCCGTGACCTATCAGCAGTTCAGGCGCTAGACAGGTGGGGGAGGGTGGGTAAATTTACCCGCCCTCCCTTGCTGTGAGGTGAGTATGGCTACCAACCCCAACTATCCGGTCATCCAAGAGCTGTGGGGGCCCGCGTGGACTGCCCAGGGGGGTAGCTTCCCGTCCACGCTGACAGTGAACCTCATAGACCGGACGCTGTCTCAGGCCAACGCGCGACGGGGCAAACAGTACGAACTTGATCAGCCGCAGAGTGGTGAGTATCAGATCACCCTTGGCTCACAGGATGGCGTACTGGACCCAACGAACTCCGGCGGTCCGTACGCATCGCGCATCCTGCCCTATCAGCCGTACCGGCGCCGTGCCCAGTGGCCGCCGACGGCGAACATGCTTGACCCGTGGATAGCCACCGGGGGCGAGGGTACAGCGGCCGGGCCCATTCCGGCATCGTGGGGCATCCTGTCTTCCACGGACGCCAGCAACGGCAGCATTGCGGTTCCCTCCGGCAGCCTGACGGCCTACCAAGGTACGAACACCTTCCGTTTCGCTGTGCCGTCCGGCAAAGCCACTAACTCTCGAATCGCGTATTTCGATGGACTGTCCATACGACCGGGCGCCACCTACACCGTTTCGTTCAAGGTCCGATGCATCACGGACTCTGTAAACCCCAACGTCGGTGCGCTGATTGGCTTTTGTGACGCGACGGCGGCCAATTTCACGTGGACATACGGTTCTACGCCGGTTCTCACGGGAAGTTCCACGGTCAACGGCTGGACCACCGTGAGCGTCACGGCTACCGCCCCGACCACCGGCAACGTGTACGGCATGCGGATTGGACTCCGCCTCGGCGCTGCGGCTCCGGGTGCGTGCACGATCGAGACGGATGCTTGGCAACTGGAATACGCGTCCAGCGCAAGCACTTGGGTGAGCCCCGGCACGTGGTACCCGCTGTTTACCGGCTTTACTGAGCGCTGGCCTACCCAGTGGGCGGACGGCGGCACGTACGGGCAGGTTTCGCCGACGGCCGTTGACGCATTCGCGCTGCTTTCGCAGGTGGCGCTCAAGGAGATTTTCCTTGAGGAAATTCAGTCGCATAATCCGCGTTTCTGCTATGCGCTGGCCGATGCGTCCGGATCTACCTCGTTCGCCGATTCAACCGGCAACTTCCCTGCGGCTCCCCTGACGTATGCCAAGGCGGGTACGGGTAACTGGACGTCGGGTAACTCGATCACGTCTGCCAGTGCTAGCGGGGGAGTGGCCGGGTCTACTGGGACCGTTGTCACGGCGGGCCCGCTGAGTCCTGGTACGAGTGCCCCCGCTCCCGCAACGGTGCTTGACCTTACTGGCGCCACCGTGAAGGGACCGGCCACGACGGCATGGACGCGCATGCTCGCTTTCCGTACTGGGACCCTGCCACCGGACGGCATGACCCTGTGGGAGACGCGAACCAGCCCAGGGACCGACACGTCTTTTGATGGACATTGCCGGATCACCATTGGCAACGATGGATGGCTTCGGATCTTGGCTAACACGCGGAATACCGATGCTTCTTTCGGCAGTCAGGTACTCAAGAATTCGTCTGTGGCCGATGGTAATTGGCACTTGCTTGTGTTCGGTTTCGATGGCACGAACATGCGCTATTCCATGGACGGAGTCACGTCTACGACGACTTGGTCATCTCAGCCGACGCTCAGTAATCCAGTTGACGTGATCGGTGCTACATGGTTCCCGACCACCAAGGTTGCGAACGACGTATTCAAGGGCGACCTAGCGTTTGTCACCGAATTCCCCTCTCTGCTGTCGGCAACCGACATGGGTGCCCTTTACACAGCGTGGCGAACGGCGGCCGTCGGCGAGTCTTCAGCAGCGCGATACGCGCGAATTCTCCGCTACTCGGGATATACCGGTGCCAGCAGCATTGGGACCGGCCTCACCACGTCCATGGGCCCGGCAACTGACATCGGCGGCACTGACGTCATGTCCGCGCTGAATGCCGTCGTTGAAACCGAGAACGGTGAGCACTTCGTAGCCGCCGACGGCACGGTCACCTTCCGGGGGCGCAATGCGCGCTACAACGCGCTGACTCCGGCGCTGACATTCGGCGACGGACCGGGGGAGCTGCCCTTTGAGGATCTGCAACTCGATTTCGACAGTACGCACTTGGCGAACGTGGCGACTATCACGCAGACCACGACCGGCACGGCTTTCGTGGCGCAGGACAGCGCAAGCATTGCGGCGTACTACGAACGGAACATGACGCGGAGCCTCAACACCACCAGCGCTACCGAGTGCCAGGATGCCGCCGACTACCTCGTGAGCCGGTACAAGCAACCGCTGACGCGCGTCCAGAGCATCAAGCTTCACCCTTCGGCGGCTACCTCTCTGTGGCCGTCTCTGCTGGCGCTTGAGCTTGGTACGCGGGTGCGCATCAATCGCCGTCCGCCGGGTGCCCCAACGGTCACTGTCGACTGTTTCGTTGAGCAGATCACTTGGGACCAGGACAGCAACAACGAGGCATGGGTCACTTTGCAGTGCAGCCCTATCGACCCTGTCACCTACGCGCAGTTCTCCGACACCCTGCCGCAGTTCGATCAGGCATCCTTTGCGTACTAGTGAGGAAGTAAGGCATGGCCACAATCCCTACTCCGTCCATGGCAACGACCGGCGGCATTCTCTCGGCCTCGCTGTGGAATTCGACGGTTTACAACGGCCTGAACTTCCTGCTGAGCCCCGTGGCGTTCAAGGGCTATTCGACCGTGTCTCAGAACTTGGCGAGTAGCACCACGTCGACCGTGCTGAATCTCGACACGGAGCTTATCGACACCGACGGAGCGCACAGCACCACGACGAACACCAGCCGGTTCACGTGCCAGACGGCTGGTTGGTACTACATAACCGGCTCCGTGTGTTTCGCCACGAACTCCAGCGGCACGCGCACGCTGAACATCTTTCTGAACGGGGCCGGAGTAGTCGGGGCGGCCAACCAGGTGGCCCCGTCGGCATCCAACGGCACTTCGGTGCTCAGCAGCACGTTCGTTCAGCTCAACGTGGGCGATTACGTGGAACTTGCGGCGTGGCAGAACTCCGGCTCGTCGCTGGGTACGTCCACCAGCACAGCTATCGCGACCACCATGTGCGTGTATCGCGTGTCCAACTAAGGGGGACCCATGCAGGAACTCAACAACATCAACTACTCGATTACGGCAGCCGACGGGAACGGCAACGTGATCATGTACCTACAGTTCACCTCTGACGGTGGCATGACGGATGACGCTGTGCTGGCGCTGGTCACCAACCTGCGTAACTTCGCTTGGCCGTCGGCAATGGAGCCGGTAGGCGTGTCCGCGAATCGCGTCGCCTCAACCGCCGAAGTCACACAGTTCGGCGTGAACACCAATCCGCCTGTCTTCAGCTAAGGAGTTCGGCACATGGCAGTTCTCGGCGTAGACGTTTCCGGCTATCAGACGGCGACGTTCGACACCAAGGGACTGGCGTTCGTGTTCGTCAAGGCGACCGAGGCCACTTCCTACGTAAACCCGCGCTACCACGCCCAGGTGGCTCACGCACGCGCTGCGGGGCTGGTCGTGGGGCATTATCACTTCGGCCGGAACGGGGGAGCGGCTGAGGCCGATTACTTCCTTTCCAAGGTCGAACTGCACAGCGGCGATATCCTCGCGTTCGACTGGGAGACCTCCGGCGTGAGTCAGGCTGAGCGGGATGCGTTCGTGTCTCGCGTCAAGGCCAAGGCGCCCGGTCACAAGGTGGTTCTGTACTGCAACGTGGACTACTGGCGCACGCGCGACAGCGACAACGGTGGACCGGCGGATGGCCTCTGGATCGCTGACCCGAACCGCCCCGCTGGCAAGCCGGGTATCAAGCACGCGTGGGTTATCCATCAGTATTCGTGGGCGGGCGGCATTGACCGCAACGTGGCGAATTTCAAGAGTGCTGCGGCGCTCCGTGCTTGGGCGCTGCCTCCGGCGCCTCCGACTAAGGTCCGGCCGGTCGGCAACAAGCCTCCGGTCAAGGTGCCTCCGGCGCCCCCGGCCACGCCGACGCTCGATCAGCGCGTGTCCACCCTTGAGGCTGAAGTCAAGGCACTTCAGGCCAAGGTGCGGTAATGGACGGAGCGCAGGTTACGCCGGGCGCATGGTGGGCCATGGCAGCGGTATTCACCTCTGTCGTCACCACCGGTCCGGCGTACCTCGCTGCCAGACGTAGCCGTGGCGCTGCCCGCGAGGAAGGGGCACAGACACGTGACGCCATCAGCGAGGCTATCGGCAGCCTGAATGGCCGACTTGACGAACTCCGTAACGACGTAGGTGAAGTTCGGGACTGGCAAGCGGCACACACGACCGACCATGCGATTGCGGCTATCCGGCAGACGGATCCGCATCCGGGCAGACGGCGGATGGAATTCCGCAGAGATCAGGAGAGTTAAAATGCAGCCCATTTCCGGCAAGGTCAAGGCAGCGAGCGCGGCGGCTTCCGTGTCGACCGTTATTACCGGCATTCTCGCGCCCCACATCTTCCCCCACACCATGGCCAGCGACGTTCGCGGACTTGTCGAGGGTGGCGTAACCGGCCTGGTGACGTTCGCGTTCGGGTGGCTTGCCAAGCACGGGGTCGATGGCGAGGCACTGGTGGCCGACGCTGAGGCCGTTGCCAGCGACCTTGGGGTGCCCTTCACGGCGCTCAGCGAGGCCCCTGAGGCTCTGGCGGCTGATCCGGCTCCGCCTGCCCCGGCGGCTTCCCCCGAGGCTCCCAGCGTGGCGTAGGAATCGTTTGCCCTCCTAGATAGCTACCGGCTACCTAGGAGGGCATTTTGTTTGGTATCGCGCTGTGTGGTAAGGCACGCTCCGGCAAGGACACCGTGGCAGCACGCTTGGTCGCGGAGCACGGCTATACGCGGCTGGCTTTCGCCGACCCGCTCAAGGAAATGGCGCTGTCCGTGGATCCGCTGATTCCGACCGAATGGAACGGCGGGGGATACGCGCACGTCCGGCTGTCCAGTCTCGTGCAGAGCCTCGGGTGGGATTACGCCAAGGCCAAGTACCCGGAGGTTCGCCGCGTGCTTCAGCACATAGGCCAGACGGTTCGGACCCTGGACCCTGGTTTCTGGATTCGTGCGCTGCTGGAGCGCTCAGTCAAGGCCGACGGCCCGATTGTCGTGACTGACATGAGGTACGAAAACGAATATCTGACACTTGAGCGCGCTGGCCTGATTCCCGTCCGCGTGAGTCGCCCTGGTGCTGGCCTGAGTGGAGCCGCCGGAACGCATGACAGCGAGACAGCCCTAGATGACTTCACGTTCACTGAGGGCATCCTCAATGACGGCTCCCTGGATCTGCTGTACGCGCGCACGGATGCGCTGATCACCCGGCTTGGCTAGTTCTTCCCTGCCCCCTGTTGCTGGCGCATTCGCGCTGGTGGCAGGGGGTTTGTCGTGTCCGGCTCCGGCGGCTGCCGGGTAAATTTACCCACCTGGGTAGACAGCGGGTCTCCGCCCGTGCCATCCTGGTGCCTCGCCGGACGGACCGGCCGGAAGAGAGGGATAAGTGCCACGCCATCCAGACACTTGGTTCGGTCGAATGGCCACACTCGGCGGACTGGGACGTTTCGGCAGGGATTTTGCCTGCACGTTTTCGATCAAGATTCGCGGCGGACGGGAAGATGGGCGATGGGTCAAGGTGCCGCTGACCATCTCTGAGGCTGAAAACATCGGGCGCAACCTGCTGGAAGCCGCCCAGAAGATGCGAGACTACCAAGAGAGTGGCCAGCAAGGGCCCTACTGGGTCGGTTGGCCGGAAGAGTAGGAAGCACTTGCGGTCTAGTGGGTAAATTTACCCACCGAGCTTGTAACGGGGCGGCCACACTGGTAAGGTCGCCCCGTACCTAAGAACGACGACAGACAAGGGGCGGGGAAATGGAAGAGCGCAACGAGCTTCACGAGTGGCTGAACGCCAAGCCGTCGCGCTCTTTCTGCAAGGTCAGCACCAAGGGCGGGGCCCACCTCAGCAGGGGCAACGACGAAACCCTGTGCGGTCGCCTGATGTTCAGCGACAAGGGCGCCCGGTACATCAGCAGCGTAGACGCGTCGGAACTGAACATCTGCGCGTCATGCTGGAAGATCATGCAAAAGGAAATGGGAGAGATCATGGCAGCGAAGAACGCTCAGGCCGAAACCGTCGAGATTGACGAGTCGCTGGCGGATGCGCTGGGTGACAGCGTGGAAGCCGCAGACCCGAACCTGGTCACCTGCGATCAGGTTGTCTCCAACATCGAGCGGGCCCGGTCGCTGGCGGAAGCAGAGAACACGGAAGGCTTGGCGGAACTGGCCAAGGAAACCGAAGATCTGATCTCCAGCCTCCCGTCCAGGGGCAAGGTGCCTGGGGACTTGGACGGGCAGAGCTGGACCCAGCTCAAGAAAAAGTTCCGGGATGGCTTCCGGGAGGCCGCTCAGGCTCAGCCCAAGCCGGAGCCGGAGCCGTCCAAGGCTGTGGCCAAGCGCGCGCCCAAGGCTGAGGCCGTCCTGCCCGACTACAGCAAGTTCGAGGGCGTAGCGGAGCGTGTGGACGCCGCTGTGGGCATCATGCACGATGGTGCCAAGCTCACGGTGAAGGTGGCCCAGACGGCACGGCAGGCGGCTGAGATGTTCCTTGACGGCCAGCGCCGCATCATCCGCCCCGACGGCCTGCCGGACCTCACCACGACCACGCCCGAGGCTCTCCAGGCGCGCAAGGACATGATCACCACGACCAAGGCCAAGCTCGCTGATGAAGGTGGCGACGCGGAGCACGCGGCCAAGCTGGTCGACAAGTTCTGGACGTCGGTCAAGAACCAGATGTCTGACGTGCGAATCCAGATGGTCCGCGCGCTGGACGACTCGCCCGAGGAATTCGCCGAGCACTTCGCGAAGATCGCTGAGCTGAAGCCGGAGCTTGCCGAACTCAAGCCGTCGGAACAGGTTTTCAAGTTCTACGACATCGCAACCAAGTCCAAGCGCGAACTGATGGCGGAGCGCAACGCCGAAAAGGCGGCCAAGCTCAAGGAACTTGAGGCCAAGGCCAGCGAGGGCGACGAGACGGCGGCTGAGGCCGTTGAGGAGCTGAAGACTGAAACGGTCGCCCAGCGGGTGGCCACCAAGTTCCAGGCGGGCGACAAGCAGATCCGTGAGGCGCTCAAGGCGGCTAAGGAACTCAGCGACGATGACAAGCAGGCGCTCAAGGCCAAGATCATGGAACTGGTTGCGCTGGCGAGTGAGCTGTAGGCCGTAGGCAGGGTGGGGCCCGGTGGCAACGCTGGGCCCCTTTCCCGTGAGGGGGAGTGATGGCACGACGAACCGGCGGTAAGCGTCCGTACCCGGCCGAGGTGACCGGCCACGGTACAGACGGATGGGCCGGGCTAGCCCCGTTCGTGATCCTGTACGCAGAGATCACAGACGGCCCGGACGTAGGGCGCCCGGTCAAGATCAAGATGAGCGAGGCGGACGCGCTCAAGTGGGCGGGCGGTCTGGTAGCCATGGCCGGAATCCTGGCCAAGCGGGACGGCCGGGAAGCGCCCCGGCTGGAAGTGGTCGGCGGACCGGAGCCGGAGCCTGAGGCGGAGCCGGAGCCGTACAAGCCTGCCGGACGGCTGGCGGAACTGCTGGGACTGACTGAGGGAGACAGCAAGTGAGCAGCGAAACCCGGACGGCGAAGTGCGCGCGCTGCAAGCGTGACGTGCCGGTGGTGCGAACCAGAGACAAGGATGGCGCGCGCGTGTGCTCTCCGGATCATGGCGCCAACTACAGCGAGTGCATGACGCTGTGGATGGCGCTGCATGCCGCGTACCGGCCTGAGGGGGAGTCGTGAGCAACGAACCTGAGACCCTGCCGGACGACCACACGCGCGAGTTGACGCTGTCGCTTACCGTGGCAGAGTTCCGGGAGGTCATGCGGTCGGTCGCGTACCGCTCCGCAGGGCTGGCCGACAGTGACCCGCTGGTGGCGTTGCTGGACGGCGCACAGGAAAAGATCGGAGCCGCTTGGGTGACTGCCGACCCGGAGCATCCCGCGAGTGGTCCGCTGGCGCTGTGCACCCGCTGTCGGCGACACGTCGCGGAAGGTCTGACCCGTAAGACTGTCTCCGGCGCCGTGGTGTGCAGCCCTGACAACCCGACTAGTTACGACGAGTGCCAGCGCGTCTATAACGGCGTCTAGCCGCCCGCGTAGCGCCCTCTCAGCCCCGTTGGGTCCCTCCGGCCCGGCGGGGCTTTCTCATGCCCTCAGCGGGGCGTACAGAGCCTCAGCGCCCGGAGCCGTGGCGTTGCGTGGTGCTGGTGGTGAAGTGGTGTCTTTTTTCGTACTCACATAAAAACCTAAGGGCAGTACAGAGAAAGACCTCACTTCACCACTCCCACCACAGGCCCCCCTTGCGGTCTAGGTAGTTCGTACCTAGAAAGGGGTCACCCGTGGCCAAGATCAATACCGTTCAGCGCTCCGGCGCGCGGTTCTACGTGAATCCCGAGACGCGCGTCAGTGTGCCGGGCGTTACGTCATCGCTGTCCATGCTGCCCAAGCCGTTCCTGCGCTACTGGGGGCAAAAGCTGGTGGCAGAAACCGCCGTTAAGAGCTTTGCCTTCCTCTCGCAGATGATCGAGACAGCGGGCGAGGACGCTGCCGTTGAGTACCTCAAGAACGCCCCCGGCCGTTACACGAAGATGCGCGCGAATGTGGGAAGCGACGCGCACGATCTGTTTGAGCGCATGATTCGCGGCGAGGCCGTAGGCCGGGTGCATCCGGACCTTGAGCCGTACCGGCGGGGCTTTGCCGAGTTTCTCCGCATGGTGAATCCGGAGCTTGTCCGCGCTGAGGACATTGCATGGTCCGACACGCACGGCTATGCCGGTTCGTTTGATGCGATTCTCCGCGTGTGGGTAATCAAGCGGCTTGATGGCAAGCTGATCATTGATCCGACGCGCGGCCCGGACAGCGAGCCGGTTCTACTCATTGTCGACTGGAAGACGTCCAAGGACACGTATCCGGACGTTGCGCTTCAAATGTCGGCGTACGCGCATGCCGACAAGCTCATTGACTCGGAGGGTGCGGAGCATCCCATGCCGGAGTTCGATGGCGCTGCCGTGCTGCACATCACGCCGGATAGCTGGGCGTTCAAGCCGGTCGACATCAGCGACAAGGTGTTCGCTGTGTTCCTGGCACTCCGTCAGGTCTTCGACTGGGACCGTGATCTTTCGCGCGAGGTTCTCGGCCGTCCGCTGGCGCGCTCCGCTGGCAAGGTCGTGACCGGCACTCAGCGCAGGAAGTAGGGGACATGTTCTATACCGATCCGTGGTTCTGGGGCACCGTGATCTTTTGGCTTGCGTGGACCGGCAGTAAGGGGAAGTGATGCGACGCGATGAGTGGTGGGGAGTGGTCATGGTCGTCATGGCCTTGACGGTTCTCGCTGGGGGTTGCTGGGCGCAGGTGGACGCCCCCTGTAGCGCGTTCAAGTACACCAGCGCGGCTCACGTCCCCGCGCGCTGCCTCATGCGCCCCTAGGCGCCCCAAGTAGCCCCGTGGACTGGCCTGTTGGCTGGTCTGCGGGGCTTTTTGCTGTCCGGCTCCGCCCTCAGGAATCCCTTGCGGTCCAGCACTCCCACAAGGAAGAAACCACAGAGAACGGGAGTGAGCATGCAGCGAATCAGCGTTCCGGCCAGCAAGGTCAAGGAAACCCTCCGCGCGGTTGTTGCCGAACGGCCAGACTATGTCTACGAACTGCCCGCGCACATGGTCGGCACCACCCTGGACGGGGTACCGGTTACCGAAGGTTCCTGCCTGTACGTACACACGGCTGAGGACGGCACGCGTAGCCCCGGTTGCCTGGTCGGTCACGTGCTGGCGCGTCTCGGCGCACCGCTGGAGAAGTTCGAGCCGCTGGAAGGTACGGGCGCGTGCAACGTGGTCCCGGTCTTCCTGGACATTACCGGTGAGCCGGACGACGTGCGCGAGGCAGAGCTTGAGCTTGTCTACGCGCAGTGTGAGCAGGACGGCGAAGCCACCTGGGCTGACGCGCTGGAAGTCGCCACCCGCAAGCCGGGCGAGTAGCGCGGGAATCCCTTGCGATCCAGGACGTTCAGCACACCGGGTAAATTTACCCACTAACGAAGGGGCCCCGATGGCCGTTCGCATCTTTGAGACCGACCCTGACGCCAAGCCGAAGCGCCGGACCTTTACCAAGCAGGAATTCGCGTTCTTCTTCCGCTCCGGCATGAGCGTGTATGACGAGAAGGCGCGCCGTAACCTCCCTGTCTCGCTGGAACACTGGCGAGTCACCACGCCGGACCCGGCTACGGCGGAGGCTATCGCCCAGCTCTATGGCGGTGAAGCCACCGAGTGGGACACGCCCAAGGACGACGCTATGCAGGTTCTCACCACGCGTAGCGCTGTTCAGATCGTGCTCAGCGGGCCCAAGGCCATTGAGGACCGGCTGATTCAGTGGGGCCGCAAGGGTCCCATTCATGAGTGCGACGGAATCACTTCCCTCATGGACCGGAACTACGGCGAACCCTGCGGCTGCCCGGAACTGCTTATGGAGCGCAAGGCGGCTGCTCGCGACGAAATGGGCCCGGCCCCGCACATCAAGGTCACGTTCCGGCTCGCTGACGACTATGACCTTGGTGTCGGCCAGTTCACTTCCACTTCGTGGGACCTGCTGATTTCGCTGGCGGACGTCGAGAATGAGCTTTCCGCCATCGATGGCGAGGCACTCTGCGAACTTTCGCTTGAGCTGGTGGAGTACACGACTAAGAAGGGTCGTGACGTGTCCTACCGCAAGCCGGTCATCACGGTTATCGAGCCTTGGGCCGACGCCCTTACCCGCTGACAGAAAGGACGACAGTTCAATGGCTTTCTATGAGGTTTACCGCGAGGACGAGAACGGCTACGCGTCCGCCATCGTTCGCGCCCACGGTGTCCGGCAGGCTGTCAACGCGCTGACTCACCTGGGATTCACTCAGGACAACTCCGTTGCGGAGCGCATCCCGGACGGGCGCAGCGAGCCGGTGAAGATTCTGGCGACCGTGGAAGAGCGCTCCGCGCCTGAGCCGGACGATTCTCCGGTGTTCGGTTCCGGCGTTATCGCGCTGGTGTAGCACATGGGTGCGCGGCTGATAAACCGCGCCGTCTGGATTGTTGCTCTCAAGGGGGCGGTGGATGAAGAGATTCGCCGTCCCCTCTGGGAGTACCCGCCGGAGGCGCGTGAGGCGGTAAAGCATGAGCGCCGTAGGCGATTCAAGTGGGACATTGACAGCGAGGGAGAGCGCTGAGCATGGCTGAATTCAAGGTCGACCAGGAAGTCAAGTACAAGGGTATGGAAATGCCCGCGCGGATCATCAGCGGACCGCACCCGACGTACGGCGCTGACCGGTGGCTCGTCCGTAAGGCGGACGGAAAGGTGACGCTGGCGCGCGAGGCGGACCTTACGCCGATTCTCGACACGCGCGAAAAGGTCGCCAAGGCCATCTATGAGGGTGTGTCGGCGTACGGCTACAGGTGGGAGATTGCGGGCCACGCGACGCGCGCTAAGTACCTCGCCATTGCCGACAAGGTTGCTAAGGCCGTTGCTCCGGCGCCTACCCGTCCGCTGGCCGTCGGTGACCGCATCCGCATTCTCAAGTCTGGCCTTGACTGGGCCAGTGTTAGGCGCGGTGACGTGTTGACTGTTCAGCGGCTGGAGGATGACAAGACGTTCCGGACGAACGCACCGGGATACGGCCGTGACACATGGGTTTTCAAGGTTGACAGCGAGGGAACCGGCTGGGAGCGGGTGGCGTAGCCGTGGGCAAGCGAGGCACGGTCACTGACTACGGTGGCGACGAGATTTACGCGGGTGACCTAGTCGCCTACGCGACCCGCCGGGGAAACCGTGTGCGGCTCGCTGACGCCATTGTGCAGCGAGTGACTACCCGCCGGATTAAGGGTCGGGTGTATCCCTTCCTGCTGGTGAAGCCAACCGGAAACGAGAGCGGCTTTGTCCGGCGCAAGACTCAGCGCGCGGTATGGGTCGCTGTGGAACACGTGCGGCTGGTGCTTCCGGCGGAGGCGCTGTAGCCGTTCTACCGGGCCCGGTAGGTACCTCCCGACTCCGGGGTGCCTGCCGGGCCCATTCTCATTTTCGGAGGTTCTATGCAGAGGCGTATTTCCTACGCCAACGCTCCGGCCCTAGGCGACGTTCGCCGAATGGCAGCCGGTGACGTAATCCATGTGCGCAGCGACGCCCATAAGCGCAAGGACTGGCCTCGGTACGCGGACGCCATAAGCGTGGCCGTGACTCGCGGCGCATCTGTTTTGAGGGAGGCATGATGGCGACATTCATAGCGGCGCTGGTTGCGCTGGTTATTGGTTTCACTATGGGGGTGAACGCGCGGTGAAAGTCTGTCGGCAATGCGGTCGGGCCAAGAGCGCGGATAGCTTTCTTGCGGGTAAGGCGCAGCGCGTTTCGTCTAGTTGCTCGACTTGCCGGAGAAAGGCAGCAGCAGAGCACCGGCGCCGCTATTACGCGAGTCTTCCGCCGGACAAGCGCCACACGCTGACTCACAAGCGCCGTGCGGACAGCTATGGCGTAGCCCACGTGGCGTACAGCCGGACGGAGATTCTGGCCCGCTGGAAGCGCGCATGTGCCTACTGCAACGGGGTCGCCACGCACCTTGACCACGTGCAGCCGCTTGCCAAGGGCGGCGAGGACGTTGAAGCCAACATCGTCCCGGCGTGTGCCCCCTGCAACCTCAGCAAGGGAGCCAAGACGTTGGCTGAGTGGGCGGAAACCTTCGGCCCGGAACCTCCGCCGTTCTGACAGGAATCCCTTGCGGTCTAGGCAGGCTCAGGAAGGGAGAAAGCCTTGAAATTCCAAGACATCCTGAGCCGGTTCCGCGACGTCAGCGAGACGACTGACGGATACCTCGCCGTCTGCCCCGGCCACAACGACTCGCGGCCCTCGCTGCGCGTGTGGTACGGGGAGGACGGCCGGGTCCGGCTGCATTGCCGTGCCGGTTGTGACACCCCCTCAGTCGTGTACGCGTGCGGCCTCACCATGGCCGATCTGTTCAACGCTGAGGGACCGGGGCTGACCGTGCCCAAGGAAGCGCCTGCCCCGGCTGGTGCCGGTCACGTGGCTGCGCTGGCGTACTTCGTTGACACTACGTCAATCGCCCTATTCGACTACAGCAACAAGCCTGCCAACGATGCTCGTGCTTATGCACACGGCCGGTTTGGTCTGACGGACGATGCGATGGCGGATCTTGAGCTTGGCTACGCGCCTCGCGGCGTCCAGTTCCGTTATGCCTCGCGCGCGTTCACGTCGTACCCGCGTCTCACGGTTCCGCTCAAGGACTTTGCCGGTCGCCCGCGCGGCTTGCAGGGTCGGGACCTCAGCGGATCGTGCCCCGGTCGCTGGGTCTCGCTGGCCAACCCTGAGGGCCACCGATGGGCCGCATACGGCGTCTTTCGCGGGCAGGGTGGCTACGGGGTCACCCTGGTCTCTGAGGGGCCCGGAGACGGCCTCACAGCGGTTTCCGTGGGCTATGACGCCGTGTCCATCCGTGGCGCTGCGCTGGCGGGTAACCCTGAGTTGCTCCGTGAGCTTGCCGACGGCCTCAAGGGCACTCAGGTCATCGCGTGCGGAGACGACGACGATGCGGGCCGACAGTTCAACCGGCGTCTTGCCGACGGCCTCAAGCCCTACGGGATCACGGTCTATGCGCTGCCCCTGGGCGGGCCGGATCTCACGGACTGGCGCGAGGCTGATCCCGACGGTTTTGCCCGGTCGCTGCACTCGGCCGTCAAGGCGGCTACGCCCGTTGTCGACGTCTATGAGCACAAGGCGGAAGCGGCTACGCAGAGCCTCGCTGAGCGCACCGGAGCGGACTTTGTCAGCCGGGACCAGGGCGTTGAAGCCGCGCGCATGCTGGGGGAGTTGACCAAGCAATACGGCGAGTCGCACGCGATCAGTGCATACGCACTCGTGGCGTGGACGGACGGCCGGATCAAGCACGCGCCGGAGCTTGGATTCATGGTCTGGAACGGCCGAGTCTGGGAGCGGAGCGCAACCAAGGTCAGACAGGAAATTCACCGTATGGGCGCCGCGCTGGCGCTTGCTGGCGAGACTGCCGCCGCTAAGACGTTCCTGAACACGACCGGCATTGACAGCATCCTGACAGAGCTGAAGTCGGTGCCCAGCGTTCACGTGGCTTCCCACGAATTCGACAGCGCTACCCACCTGTTGGCGTTCCGCAATGGCACCGTGGATCTCCGCACCGGAAAGCTCCGGCCGCATCACCCGGCGGACATGATGACTGTCTCGCTGGATATCGACTATAAGCCGGGGGCCCCCGCTCCGCGCTGGGAGTCGTTCCTCCGGGAGATCTTCCCGGACAACCCAGAGTTGCCCGACTACATGCGCCGGATGGTTGGCTACGGCATTACCGGGGACGTCAGCGAACAGGCTTTCTGCGTGCTGTGGGGCAAGGGCGCCAACGGCAAATCGGTTTTCACGGACACGCTTACGAGCGTCTTCCGCAACATCACCCGGACCACCGGCTTTGCCACGTTTGAGGAAAAGGCCAACGGCGGAATTCCGAACGATATTGCAGCGCTGCGGGGCTCGCGCCTGGTTATGGCCAGCGAGGGCGAGGCAGGCAAAGCCATGAGTGAGGCCACGCTCAAGCGAGCGACCGGCAAGGAAATGATGCAGGCGCGGTTCCTGCGGAAAGAGTTCTTTGAGTTCAAGCCTCAGTTCCTGATCATGCTGGCGACGAACCACAAGCCGCGTTTTCGCGGGCAGGATGAAGGACTCTGGCGACGCGTGAAGCTGGTGCCGTTCACCCGCTGGTTCGCCCCGCATGAGCGCGACTATGAGCTTGACCGCAAGCTCTTGGCAGAGGCCGAGGGAATCGCCGCTTGGGCCGTCCGTGGCGCTGTCGAGTGGTACGCGCGCGGACTGGGGGAGCCGGAAACCATCAGCGCCGCTACGGCGGAGTACCGGGCCACGTCCGATGCGCTGGCCGGTTTCTACTCGGCCGATCCTGCCGTCTCCGCTGTGCTGGTGAAGGACCCGCGCAGCACCATGAACGGGACCGACGCATTCACCGCGTATCTCGACTGGTGTGAGGCCGAGAACCTCCCCAACAAGGAACGGTGGACCCGGCGCGGTTTCTACAGCGCCATGGAAGAGCGGGGCGTTTACAAGAAAGCCACGAACAAGGGTGTCGGCCTGGTTGGTGTTCGTCTCGCTGACGCGCCACAGGCGGCCGACGGGCCCGGAATCTTCCGCAAGGACTGATGGGTAAATTTACCCGGCCACTGGGGCGGGGGAAGCCTTTGCGCTCCCTCGCCCTAAGGAGGTATGCATGCAGAATTTCTATTTCGGCGTCATGGGCGACACGATTACGGTCAACGTCCCGGAAACCGATGATGACTTGCGGGAGTTCTTCGCTTGGGTGCAGCGCGCCAACGCACGTGGTCCCATTGCGCTGGACACCGAAACCACCGGCCTTGACATATTCAGCCCGACCTACGGACTCCGCACCGTTCAGTTTGGCGACGGCCTGACGGCATGGGTCATCCGCTGGGAATGGGGCGGGCGCTTTGCGGAGGCTGCCCGGTGGGCGCTGCGCGTCATTGACCGGTTCCTGATCCATAACGCGTCGTTCGATTGGCTTGTGCTGGACCGGCATGCGGGTATTCCCATGGAAGTGCTCAGCGCCAAGACGACTGACACCCGGCTACTGGCCGCGCTGGTCGACCCCCGGCAGCCTCAGGACGGCGGGATAGGTACCGGCCTCAAGCCGCTCAGCGCGTTCTATATCGATCCCACGGCGCCGGACACGGCCGGAGACCTCACGGCGGTATTCCGCAGCGAGGGACTCACCAAGGAAACCGGCTGGCGGGGAATCGACATCCGGAATCCCACCTACAACCTGTACGCAGGTCTTGACGTGATCTACACGTCCCGGCTGGAACCGGCGCTCCGGCGCGAAATGGCACGGCTGGACGTCCGGGCAGCGCTGGAACCGTACGAGCATGAGCTTGCCTACATCTGTGCGTACATGATGCGTACCGGCTTCCTGCTGGATCAGGAATACACCCAGGGGCTTGCCGACAAGCTGAGCGGCGAGGAACTCCGGTACCGGGCGACGGCGGAACGCTATGGCGTGGCCAACGTGAACAGTACGGCGCAGATTGCTGAGGCTCTCTGCGGCATGGGGGAGTCGCTGACGGAGCGGACGGCTAGCGGCGCTCTCAAGGTGGATAAAGCCGTACTGCTTGACTTGGCAGACCTGGACCGGGACTGGAAGCGCGTAGGGGCCCGCACACCCAACCCGCTGGCGGATGCCGTCATTCGGGCCAAGCGAGCCGGTAAGTGGCGCAGCACGTACGCGGATACGTTCCTTGAGTCCATGGATGCCAACGGGCGCATACACCCGTTCATAGGCTCGCTGGTTGCTCGCACGGCCCGCATGTCGATTACCCGTCCGGCGCTGCAAACCCTGCCGTCTGGCGACTGGATGATCCGGCGGGCACTGCTGGCCGAACCGGGGCACGTGATCATTTCCACGGACTTCACTGCCGTTGAGATGCGTGTCTTGGCTTCGCTGGCCAACGTCCGCCGGATGCGCGAGGCCATTGCCAGCGGCGAGGACTTGCACGACTTTACGGCACGTCAGGTTTGGGGACCCGGCTTCACTAAGCAGCACCGCAAGATTGGTAAGGGAATCGGGTTTTCCAAGGTCTACGGCGGAGGGGCCGCGACCACTGCCCGGCAAACCGGCGCCGATGAAAACGACGTGCGACGAGCCATGGCGGAGTATGACCGGGTCTACCCGGAAATCAAGCGTTGGTCGTACAAGCTACAGCGCGAGGCACGGTGGAATTCCTGGGTCGGCGTCAGCGAAACCGGGCGACGGCTGCCGGTCGACCGTAACCGCGCGTACGCCATCGTGAATTACGTGGTGCAGAGCACTGCTCGGGATTGCCTGGGCAACGCGCTGATTACCGCCAAGGAATCCGGCCTGTTGGATTACATGCGGCTGCCCATCCATGACGAAATTCTGGCTAGCGCCCCGCGTGCTGAGGCTAAGGAAATCGCCAAGGAATTCGAGCGCTGCATGACGTTCAGTCTCGGCGGAGTCCCCATTGAGGCTGAGGCCGAAATCGGCGGGAATAGCTGGGGCAGCCTGTACGGAGCGGCGGCATAGCCAAGGGCGGGGGCGGGATGTTCTACCGGCGCAAGCGGAGTGATCCCGCCCCTACGCGGAGCGAAATCTACGCACAGTGGGTAGAAGCGGACGCATGGGCATGCATCTACTGCGGCGCACCCTGGGAACATGCCGACCACTTCCAGCCGCTAGCCCGAGGCGGAGCCGACGCTGTCTGGAATCTGTGGCCAGCATGCGCGCTCTGTAACGTCACGAAAGCGGATCGTGACCCCTATGAGTACCTGCGATCACTAAGAGCGACGGCTCATGGCGGGTAAATTTACCCACCGCGACGTGACCGAATCTTGACCCTGACGCATCGTCGTGCGTTCTCAGTCATGTTTCCGTTGGTAACCCCTTCGATCTACGTGCGTAGCTTCGCTGCATTCACAGCGGACACAGGTGTTTCACCTTGCTTTCACAGGTTGTGAAGATCGTCTAGCCCGCTGACCTGCGGTTTTCACGCCTTCCTTACATGGCGTTTCACGCATACGTTCACGGCACAACGAACGGCGGTCAGCAAAGGCCACGCCCCGCCGGGAGTTACGACTCCTGTGCGGGGCTTGTTCATGCCCCGAACCAAGTGTGACCCAGCTCACGCCGTGGCCTAGCTCCGCTCAGGAATCCCTTGCGCTCTAGCGCAACCACACCTGAGAAACGGAGCAAAACCATGATCGATCTCACCGTTGAGCAGATCCGCGCGGCAGCCGCCAACGATCTTCAGGCCGTCACCGAGGTTCTCGCAGCACTCGAACCGCGCATCGGTCAGTTGGCCAACAAGTACGCGGCTAACGGTGGGGTCCGGAACCACGATCTTGCAGAGGACCTTGAGCAAGAGGGACGCGTGGCCGTCTGGCAGTGCATAGCCCGCTTCGAGGGTGACAGCGTCGCTCAGTTCTTCACCTACATCGATCGGACGCTGCGCGGAGTCATGGACGACAAGCGACGCTGCGAGACCCGCCCCGGAGTCAGCGAGGACACGGCGCGCCGGTTTGAGCGCTGCCTCACGGTGTGCGCTGGCGACCCGTACGAGGCGGAGCGCGAGGCACAGCGGGTGGACGGTTGCTTGGGCCGTGAGCGGCTCTCCCGAGAGATGGCCTACGCCGCGCGCCTTTCGTGGCAGGGGCTCAGGTACCTGGATGCACCGATTCCGGCGGGCCCGAACATGCTTGGTGACCCGAGTGAGCAGACCCGGACGCTGGTGGAAGTGGTCGCGGACAAGTACGTGGGTATCCCGGATGACCTCGCGGATTCCGCTGACATTGAGCGCGGGCACCGTAAGGCCATCAAGGAAGCCGTTCACGCCACGTTGAACCGCATGGGCCGCCAGCAGGCTTTCGTACTCAAGGCGACTTACGGAATCGACCCGGTTCCGCCGATGGACACGGACCGCGAAATCGGTGAGGCGCTGGGGCTCGGCGAAAAGGTCTCCGTCCGGTCGATTCGCGCCCGTGGACACGCCCGGTTCCGTGAGCTGTACCTTGCGGGCGCCGCTGGTGCGGAGGTGACCGCGTGAAGGTCTGGCGAGTGGGGCACCGGTCCATCATCAGCGGATCGAGCGGGTTGCCCCTGGGGCCGTACGTGGACCCCTACAGCCTTCCGGCAGAAGATCGAGAGCGCATCTTCAGCATGCGATTCGATCACTGTGACGACACGCACAACGCGCCATACGGTGACCCGAAGCTTGGCGGAATCGCTTACGACGAAGTCTGTGGGTTGGACTCCCGTGAATCGCTCGCAGAATGGTTCGAGGGGTGGACACACCAGTTGGCCATGAGCGGCTTTGAGATTCACGTCTACGAAGTGCCGGACGAACAAGCACGGGTTGGCGCAGACGGACAGACGGTTTTCCGCGCTGCAAAGGCAGTGCTGATCGGTACCGAATCCCTCACGGAGGCGTAGCCATGCAGACCTACCGACTCACCAGCGGCCACACGGTCACCATTCAGCGCGGCCGACCTGGTATCGAATTCGTGACGCGCAATGCGCAGGGGGAAACCATCAGCAGCGTTACGCGGTCGCTCGCTGACTCCGTCCCGCTGATCAAGCGTCTTCAGTGCTCGGGCACCGCCATCTGAGGGAGAGAACGTGAAGAACAACCTTCGGTTCGTGTTTTGGATGATCACGCTTTGGCTGGTGCTGATCATCTGGTTCGTTGAGGACTTGGCCGGAATCAAGTAGGTCACCACAAGCCGGGGCAGTGAGGGACTGGAACGCGCGACGTGCCCTCCCTCGCTGCCCCTTCCAGTTCTACGAACGAGAGGGGCTTACGCCCATGAAGGTTGAAATCATCGCGTCGACAGAAGTGCACTACGACAACGCGCTTGAGCGTGAGTACGGGTACCGGGTGCATGGCGAGGTGGGCCAGCCGATACCCACAGATGCTGACGCGCTGAGCGAGGCAGCCGGACGCATCTGCTACCTGTCGTGGGGCCGCCAGAGGCCCGCTACAGCGACGAACGCCGGGTACCTGGGGAACATCCTGGCCCAAGGCCATCACAGCGTCCTAGAACACTCCTCAGTGACGTTCCTGGTGCGTGGCGTGAGCCGGAGCCTGCTAGCCGAGCTGACCCGGCACCGGCATCTGTCGTTCAGCGTGGTCAGTCAGCGCTACGTGCCGTACGGCGAGACTGAGCCGGTCATCCCTCCGGCGCTGCGCGATGACCCTGAGATTTCCAAGGTGCTGCGCGATGTGTACGGCAACGCGCTGATCTCATACGAGACACTTACGGCCTCACTGGTGGCCCGAGGCGCGAACCGCAAACAGGCCCGCGAAGCGGCTAGGGCCGTACTGCCAAATGCCGCGCCGGTCGACATGGTGGTAACCGGTAACCTCCGGGCGTGGCGTGACGTCATGAGCAAGCGGTACGCGCCCAGCGCCGATGCCGAGATACAGGAATTCGCGCGGGAAGCCCTTGCGCTCCTAAGGAATATCGCACCAAACAGCTTTCAGGACTTTGCCGGAGGTGGAGAGTGACCAGACTTGAGGCACTGATCAAGGCGCGAGAAATAGTGGACGCGATGGCGACCAACGGCAGGGGCTATCAGGATGGCGTGAAATTCGCCGACAAGATAGCGGCCACTGAGCGTTATGCGCGATTCCTGCTGGGTGACGACGAAAACGAGAGTGAGGTATAGCCCATGTTCGACATGTTCAGCGCGTCCCGGAAGATTGCGGCGCAGTACCGAGAGATCTTTGAGGCTCTGGTGGAAATGGGCTTCACCGATTCTCAGGCCATGACCATTCTTACCGCGCTGATTGGGGCCCCCATTGTCCGGCAGGACTAAGCGCGTCGCTCTCGCGGTAGCCGCCATGCTCGCTTCGCTGCTGGGCCTCTCGGCCTGTGACCCCGGGCCGGATTGCGTGCGGAGCCACACAGATACTCAGTGGGTAACGGTGATCGGCTATAAGGGCGCCGTGACTGTGCATCCCGTATTCGTCTCGGTTTGTGACCAGTACGCCAAGCAGTGATACACCAACCGGAGTACGGGCCGTGGAATCTACACACGTAGTTGGTAACGGTCGCCCCGACTGGGACGCGTATTTCCTAGCCGGGGCATCCTGGGCGGCTACTCGCGCGGACTGCACCCGGCGGAAGGTGGGCGCCATTCTGGTAAACGCACGCAACGAAGTGCGCGGAGTCGGATACAACGGCGCGCCCAGTGGAATTCCAGGATGCGCCAGCGCCGGAGCCTGCCCGCGTGGACAGCTGAGCTACAGCGAATGCGCAGCGAATGCCGATTACGCCAACTGCATTGCCGACCACGCCGAACGCAACGCCCTACGCCACGCCGACCCGGCAGAGCTGAGCGGCGCCACGCTGTATGTCACTGACGAACCGTGCCCCTCATGCTGGACGCTGATTCGAGCCGCTGGTGTGCGCCAAGTCGTTACCCCAGCGGGTAAATTTACCCACCCATTGGAGACTCGCGCATGAAACGAGCATTCGCCGTCGGCCTCGCTGGTCTGGTGCTCAGCCTCACGGCTGGTTGCGGTACCGCCGACCCGCTCAACAACGGCGACGGGGGAGGCCCAACGGCCAGCGCCACGGCCAAGCCTGAGGGTGACTCGCACTACTACCCCAGTGTGGGCAAGGTCACTCATCGGCCCAAGGCCAAGCACCACAAGTCAGCCGGGTAAATTTACCCACTGGGCCCGTTCTTCAGCTTGACGGCTGAGGGGCGGGCCCTTAGCGTGTGCGGAGTTGGTTCGACGGTAGGGGAGGGGCAAGGATGTACACGCGAGGGCAGGCAGTCAGGTACATAGGGGAAGCGGCTGGTCTGTCCGGCGCTGAGGGGCACGTATCTCAGGTGGTGGACCATGGGGAAGAATGGGACAGCCACGGCTACGGGCGCTATACTTACGGCGTTCGGTTTGATAACGGCAAAAAGCACTGCTCAGAGTGGGAGATTGAAGCCATGGCCAAGGGGCGCGAGACGGTAGTGATCCACCCGGACGGTACTCAGTCCACCCGCCGTAGCGAAACCAAGATCTACACGCACGCCGTTGAGTCCAAGCAAGATCTTTGGGCGTCCGCCCGGATTCAGCACGCGCAAGCCAAGGCTGTGCGCGCCCAAAAGGCCAAGTTCATTGAGGCAGTGAAGGGCGGGAAGGTGGTGCGCAAGTCTTCACCCGTGGCGAACTACTCGAAGCGTTCGGATGTGTACCTGTTGCACGCGGACGGCGAACGGTTCTGGCTCGGTTCCGAGTACGGCGCCAGCGAGACCGGCCCGCTTGATCTAAAGGTGGAGATCCGGCGCGTGCTGGCCGACTATGACAAGCGCGCGGAAACCCATGAGCGCGACGCGCGAACCGCTGAGTCAGGTCCCCGGTACCGCTACGGCGTATGGCGCTGGTCACAGAATGAGGTGAACGCCACCAAGGCGGCAAGTGAGTTCGCCAAGAACCACACGCGGGGGACCACCACCTATCGCGTGGTCCCGGTTGAGGCAGCCGAGTAAATTTACCCACCAAGGGGCTTGCATCTACGGGTGCGGGCCCTTTAGTGTTCCCTCGTTAGGTCAACACAGCGAAGGGGCGGGCACGATGAACATCACGGCAGCGCAGCGCAACGGCAAGCACTACGGCGAGGTTCGCAACGGGGACCGCATCGTGTTCCGCTCCGCTGGGTACATCACGGAGCGCATGGCACTGGCCGACGCCCGGTGCTGGGTCGCGTTCCACGGAAAGGCGGTCGAGATGGTACGAATTCCGGTGTCGGGTGGCAGGGAAGTTGAGATCTCCCTGGGAGCCATGTGGGACGTCTGGAACCTCTGGAGCCGGTACCTTGGTGAGCGTCGGGGGCGTGAGAACTTCGCTGCGCACCGCACGATCAAGGAACTCCGCGCGCTGGGTCTGGGGCTTGAGCACAGCGAATTTCGGGACGTGTACCACTGGGTGAACGACCAGCAGTCCCGATGGGCGGAGGAAGGTCGGAAGGCAGTAGAACGGTTCAAGGCGGAGCGGTAGCAGGGCAGGCAGGCGGCTAGGGCGGGTAAATTTACCCACCTAGCCGCTTTTTGGTGGCGTAAGTTACTGTTCGGTATCATCGAACGCTGTGCGTACGCAAGCGACTTTGCGTAAATTTGACTGCAATGCGAACATGGCGCTGACCTGCTGGTTTCCCCAGAAACAGACGGTTTCCTGATTATCCGTCGGTTTCCGACCTTAGCGATCTCTTAACGTTGAAACTTCCGCCCCCCACATGCGGACAAGAACAACCGGAAGATCACATGGTGCCCACGCTCGACGTTTTCATTGAGATAGCCACGAACACACCGAACGGCTGGGCATGGGTCGTGCACCCCGCCGGGCCAGCAAACGAGTACGTCTACACGCGTCCGGAGTTGCTCCGCGTGCTCAAGGCGTACGGGCGCTGGGGCTCCAACCTGACGGGCGGGGCGCACATACGACTGACCACGCGAGGGCGGTTCAGTGGCCGGGTGTGCGGCCAGTGGGAATGGGCCGGACACATGCCGGTGGGCGAACCCTGGGTCTACTGGCCAGCGTGGGAGAACCTGTGTTTTCAGGCTCAGCTACACGTGCCCTACTACACCGAGCACGACGACAGGAAGCTTGTCGACACAGGGGCCACGGACGTGCGCACGCTGAGGATGGCGCCGGTAGTCGACCCACCCCCACTGGCCGACAGCGGGCCACACGTACGAGACAAGTACGACGTGCCGCATGAGGGGGCGCTGGCGGATCTCTACGGACTCCAGCAGCGCAGCGATGACGATAGGTTCAGGGCATGACTGTTGGATACAAGTGGCGGCTAGCCGGGCGTGAGCTGGCCGGAGGAAACAAGCGAGTCGAGGCGTGCGATGGGGACGGGGTGGCGGATGCCGTCCAAGACGTCACAGACGCCCTCACAGCGGCTCTCAGGCGCACGTACGGGCGAGAGGACCCGGAGACGCTGGCGAAGCTTCTGACGGCCTACTGGGGGCCACTACGGCACACCATGCAGACAGACGGGGTGACCGCCACACGATCGGCTGGTGGTCGCTGGCGGGGTTCCGCTGGGCCGATCAGCGTGGAACTCTGGTGTCTGTGAACACAGAACTAGACACAGAGCGCTATGCGGTTGTGCAAGATCCGTTCGCGCATTGGTCCCGGCCGTACAAGATCATTGACCGTGAGATGGGGGAGGCGTATTGCAAGCTCCCAGACGACTTCGGCGAACTCCAGCCGCTGAGGTTCCACAACGCCAAGGCAGCACGGGAATGGCTCGCCAGAATGGAGCGCGCGTGAGCATCACCAGCGGCCGGTACGCCGTGATCCAGAAAGGCAAGGGTCCCTACGGCATTTGGGATCACACGCTGCGCGACTGGTGCACGCTGGCCGTCGGGTACGCAATCGTGGAACACATGCCGCTTGAATGGCGGACGGCCAGCGAAGCGCGCGAGTGGCTCATGCGCTGCCGGATGGCGTGGCTCTGGAACCAGGCGCCCATGCCGGAAGGTGCTGGCGCAATGCTCCGGGAGGTACCGACCGTGAACGAACGAGGGGAGCGGGACATGACCTTTGAGTGGGAGTAAGCAGGCTCCGGAGCGTCCTTAGCGCCCCGGAACCTGCCTGCCGCAGTCTATGCCCCATCTGGCCCCGTGCTAGGTGGGGCACAGTTATGCTTCCGATCATGAAAACTCGATACGTAGTGACCCGGCTTGTCAGTGGGCAAGGGTGGGGAATCCTGGACCGGCGCATGCGCGCGTTCTGCTCGCTGGCCGGTAGTCCGCTGGAGTGGGCAGCGCAGACGGACGCGGAGGGGTGGCTGTACCGATGCCGGGTCGCATGGCGGGCGGGGCTCATACCAGCGCCGGACGGCTGGAACGGGCGCTAGATGGCTCATGTACTCCAGGGTGTGCATGTTCCGGCGAGTGGGACGAGGTGATGGACGTCGTCAGGCGCGCCGTCGCCGCCGTGGAGGCGCGCGCCCCGCGGGTCTCCCTGGTCCTCAAGGCGGACATTCGGCCCGGCGTCACCGACGGGCTCACCAGCAAGGTGGCGACGGTCGAGCGGTACCTCGCCGAATAGCCGACGGCACGCACCGAGCACCCCGGGCCGGCACGGGCCGGGGTGCTCAGTCGTCCCCGGGGGCCGTCGCGCCCGACGCCAGGGCGATGCCGAGCGGGGTCCGCTCGTACAGCACCTGGTGGCCGTAGCGGCGGGAGGTCAGCAGGCCCGCGTCCCGCAGCGCCGTCAGGTGCGCGGAGACCGAGGAGGGGGCCAGCCGGAGCCGGTGGGCGAGGGCGGTGGTGCTCGCGGGGTCGGTGAGCGCGCCGAGCACGGCGGCGCGGCCCCGGCCCAGGAGCCGTACCAGCGCGTCCGGTGTGGTGGCCGCGGGCTCCGTCCACAGGCCGCCGATGCCCCGGGCGGGGTAGACCAGCGTCGGGCGCGCGGGCGGGTCGAAGGTGCTGATCAGGTCCGGCCAGGTGAACACGCTCGGCATCAGCACCAGGCCCTGTCCGCCGAGGTGCCGCTCGTACCGGCCCGCCGACCGCACGGTCAGCGTCCCGCTGCGCCATGCGCAGTCGCGGTGGATCTCCGGCAGCAGGCCGCCCAGGCCGACCTCGGCGAGCCGCCGGGAGTGGAAGGCGATGTCCGCCTCCAGCAGGGCGCGCAGCCGGGGCCAGTCCGGGGCCACCAGGACCTCCCAGGCACGGCCTCGGCGGCCTGCTGCTCGCCGTCCTCACCCCCCGCCACGCCCTGCTGATCACCGTCGCGGGCTTCCTCGCCTCGGCCGTGCTGCTGCGCCTGGGCACCCGGCACCGGCCCGCCCGCGCCCGCGGCGCCGGGACCCGGGAGCAGGGCGGCACCCGGCGGGTGCTCGCCGACCCCCCGGTCCGCCGCCTCCTCCTGCTCTTCTGGGTCCCGGCGATGTTCGCCGTCGTCCCCGAGGCCCTCGCCGCCCCCTACGCCGACGCCCTCGGCACCGGCTCCCCGGGCTCGGGCTGCTGATGTGCGCGCTGCCGGTCGGCACGGTCGCGGGGGAGCTGTACGCGGGGGCCCGGCTCGGCCCGGCCGCCCGGGAACGGATCGCCCTGCCGCTGGTCTGCCTCACCCTGCTGCCGTACCTGTGGGCTACGCGCTGCACCCCTCCCTCGCCGTCTCGTCGCTGCTCCTGGCACTGGCCGGCGCCGGTTCGGCGTACACGCTGGGCCTGGACCAGTGGTTCGTGCGCGCCGTGCCCACGGAACTGCGCGGCCGGGCCATGACGGTGCTCAGCGCGGGGCTGATGACCATCCAGGGCGTGGGCATGACGCTGGCCGGGGTGGCGGCGGAGGCGGTGGGGGTTCGGGCCACGGTGGCGGGCGCCGGTGCGGTGGGCGCGGTGTGCTGCTGCGCCCTCGCGGCGGCGGCCCGGCGGACGGTGCCCGCGGGCTCGTGACCGGGCCGGGATCTCGCGGTCGTCGCGGAGGTGACCGAAAGCCGAGACAGGGCTGACCGCTATATGACCGGCCGGTAGGGTCGGGGGCGTGCCCAAGCCACTCAGTCTCCCCTTCGACCCCATCGCCCGTGCCGACGACCTCTGGAAGCAGCGCTGGGGGAGCGTCCCGTCGATGGCCGCGATCACGTCGATCATGCGGGCCCAGCAGATCCTGCTGGCCGAGGTCGACGCCGTGGTCAAACCGTACGGGCTGACGTTCGCGCGCTACGAGGCGCTGGTCCTGCTCACCTTCTCCAAGGCCGGCGAACTGCCGATGTCGAAGATCGGTGAGCGTCTGATGGTGCATCCCACCTCGGTGACGAACACGGTCGACCGGCTGGTCAAGTCGGGTCTGGTCGCCAGGCGGCCCAACCCCAACGACGGCCGCGGCACGCTCGCCACGATCACCGAGAAGGGCCGCGCGGTCGTCGAGGCGGCCACCCGCGACCTGATGGCGATGGACTTCGGGCTCGGCGTGTACGACGCCGAGGAGTGCGGGGAGATCTTCGCGATGCTGCGGCCGCTCAGGGTCGCCGCGCACGACTTCGACGAGGACTGACCGCGCCCTGGGCCGAGCCGTGCCCCGGGGCAAGATCTCCCGGAACGGGTGGTTACGCTCGTCCCCATGAAAAAGAGCGTGCTGACCCGCTACCGCGTCCTGGCCTACGTCACCGGTGTGCTGCTGGTGCTGCTGTGCCTGAGCATGATCGCCAAGTACGGGCTGGACATCTCCGGTGCGGCCGACGTCACCCGGGTCGTCGCCATCGCGCACGGCTGGCTCTACGTCGTCTACCTGGTCTTCGCCTTCGACCTGGGCTCCAAGGCGAAGTGGCCGGTCGGCAAGCAGCTGTGGGTGCTGCTGGCGGGCACGATCCCGACGGCCGCCTTCTTCGTGGAGCGCAAGGTCACCCGCGAGCTCGACGCCAAGGTGACGGAGCCCTCGCCGGTCGCGGCCAAGGCCTGAGGGCCGGAACACACCGCCGTACGGACACCCGTGCGGCGGTTCTCCATCGACATTTACTTGGACGTCCTAGTAAATTCGAGGGTATGGACGCTGACGCCATCGAGGAGGGCCGCCGACGCTGGCAGGCCCGCTACGACGCGGCCCGCAAGCGGGACGCCGACTTCACGACGCTCTCCGGTGACCCCGTGGAGCCTGCCTACGGGCCCCGCCCGGGTGACACGTACGAGGGATTCGAGCGGATCGGCTGGCCGGGTGAATATCCCTTCACGCGCGGGCTGTACCCCACCGGCTACCGCGGGCGGACCTGGACCATCCGCCAGTTCGCCGGGTTCGGCAACGCCGAGCAGACCAACGAGCGCTACAAGATGATCCTCGGCAACGGCGGCGGCGGTCTGTCCGTCGCCTTCGACATGCCGACGCTCATGGGACGCGACTCGGACGACCCGCGCTCGCTCGGCGAGGTGGGGCACTGCGGGGTGGCCATCGACTCCGCCGCCGACATGGAGGTCCTCTTCAAGGACATCCCGCTCGGCGACGTGACGACGTCCATGACCATCAGCGGGCCCGCGGTACCCGTCTTCTGCATGTACCTGGTCGCCGCCGAACGGCAGGGCGTCGACCCGTCGGTCCTCAACGGCACGCTCCAGACCGACATCTTCAAGGAGTACATCGCCCAGAAGGAGTGGCTCTTCCAGCCCGAGCCCCATCTGCGCCTCATCGGTGACCTGATGGAGCACTGCGCGGCCGGCATCCCCGCGTACAAGCCGCTCTCCGTGTCCGGGTACCACATCCGCGAGGCGGGCGCGACGGCGGCGCAGGAGCTGGCCTACACGCTCGCCGACGGCTTCGGGTACGTCGAACTGGGCCTCAGCCGCGGCCTCGACGTCGACGTCTTCGCACCCGGCCTGTCCTTCTTCTTCGACGCGCACGTCGACTTCTTCGAGGAGATCGCCAAGTTCCGCGCCGCACGCCGGATCTGGGCCCGGTGGCTGCGGGACGTCTACGGCGCCCGGTCGGAGAAGTCGCAGTGGCTGCGCTTCCACACCCAGACCGCGGGGGTCTCGCTGACCGCCCAGCAGCCCTACAACAACGTGGTGCGCACGGCGGTGGAGGCGCTCGCCGCGGTGCTCGGCGGGACCAACTCGCTGCACACCAACGCCCTCGACGAGACCCTCGCGCTGCCCAGCGAGCAGGCGGCCGAGATCGCCCTGCGCACCCAGCAGGTGCTCATGGAGGAGACCGGGGTCGCCAACGTGGCCGACCCGCTGGGCGGTTCCTGGTACGTCGAGCAGCTCACCGACCGGATCGAGGCCGACGCCGAGAAGATCTTCGACCAGATCAAGGAGCGCGGGCTGCGCGCCCACCCGGACGGACGGCACCCGATCGGGCCGGTCACCTCCGGGATCCTGCGGGGCATCGAGGACGGCTGGTTCACCGGGGAGATCGCCGAGTCGGCCTTCCGGTACCAGCAGGCGCTGGAGAAGGGCGACAAGCGGGTCGTCGGCGTCAACGTGCACACCGGTTCCGTCACCGGGGACCTGGAGATCCTGCGGGTCTCGCACGAGGTGGAGCGGGAGCAGGTACGGGTGCTGGGCGAGCGGAAGGCCGCGCGGGACGACGGCGCGGTGCGCGCCGCCCTGGACGCCGTACTGGCCGCCGCCCGCTCCGGCGCCAACATGATCCCCCCGATGCTCGACGCGGTACGCGCGGAGGCGACCCTGGGCGAGATCTGCGGGACGCTGCGGGACGAGTGGGGGGTGTACACGGAGCCGCCGGGTTTCTAGAGCCGCGGCACCGGACGGCCGGTGGCGGGCGGCGGCCGCGAGCCGGCGCCGGCGTCCCCGCGCGCGGCGGGACCGGCACCGTGGTCACGGCGCGGCGTCCTCCGCCGCGCCCGCCAGGCCCAGCAGCAGGAGCCTGGTCAGGCCGCGCGCCCACTCCTGATCCGCCGGTTTGCCGCTCACCAGGGCGCGGTGCACCACCGACCCCGCCACCACGTCGAAGATGAGATCCGCCGTGCGGTCCGCCTCGCGCGGGTCGGGCTGCGCGGGAAGCTCCCCGCGCCGCTGGGCGCGCTCCCGGCCCTCCAGGACCAGCCGTTTCTGGCGGTCCACGATCGAGGTACGGATGCGTTCCCGCAGTGCCTCGTCCCGGGTCGACTCGGCCACCGCCGCCATCAGCCCGCTCTTCGCCTCCGGGCGGTCCAGGATGGCCGCGAACTGGAGCACCACGCCCTCGATGTCGTCCGCCAGGCTGCCGCGGTCGGGCAGTTCGAGTTCGTCGAAGAGCTCCGCCACCGCGTCCACGACCAGCTCGTTCTTGCCCGCCCAGCGACGGTAGAGGGTGGTCTTCGCGACCCCGGCCCGGGTCGCCACGTCCCCCAACGTCAGCTTGGAACAGCCCAGTTCCACCAGTGCCTGCCGCGTCGCCGCCAGGATCGCCGCGTCCGCGGCGGCGCTGCGCGGGCGGCCGGTACGGCTGGCGGGGGTGCGGCTCTGCATCCCACGACCATAACCGGCGGTTCGGGTGGGGTCGTGAGGGAGATCACCGGGATTCGGTGTCGCGCGGAGGCCCGATGGCATTACGCTACGGGTCGTAGCGAAAGCTGAGCCCGCCTGGAGGGGGCCGTGGGCCCGGCTTTCACCATGCTTTTCACACACGCGCGGGAACGGGGGAGGATAGACGCATGCAGCCACGGAACATGTCCATGAGCGGCGTCGTCGACCTCGCCGCGGTGAAGGCGGCCCAGGAGGCCAAGGCCAAGGCCGAGCAGACGCGCGCCGAAGCGGCCCGGCAGGGTGGTACCGGTGCCGTCGCCCCGGCCGACCTGGTCATCGACGTCGACGAAGCAGGCTTCGAGCGCGATGTCCTGCAACGGTCCGCCGAAGTCCCCGTCGTCATCGACTTCTGGGCCGAGTGGTGTCAGCCCTGCAAGCAGCTGAGCCCGGTCCTGGAGCGCCTCGCCGTCGAGTACAACGGCCGCTTCCTGCTGGCCAAGATCGACGTCGACGCCAACCAGATGCTGATGCAGCAGTTCGGGATCCAGGGGATCCCGGCCGTCTTCGCGGTCGTCGCCGGGCAGGCGCTGCCGCTCTTCCAGGGGGCGGCGGGCGAGGAGCAGATCCGGGGCACCCTCGACCAGTTGATCCAGGTCGCCGAGCAGCGGTTCGGGCTCACCGGGCTCGTCGTCGACGCCGACGCGCAGCCGGGCGCCCAGCCGCCGGCCGCGGCGCCGGCCGGGCCGTACGACGCGCTCCTCGAAGCCGCGGTGCAGGCGTTGGACGCCGGTGACTTCGGCGGCGCGGTCCGGGCGTACCAGAACGTGCTGAGCGACGACCCGGCCAACAGCGAGGCCAAGCTGGGGCTCGCGCAGGCCGAGTTGCTCCAGCGGGTGCAGGGGATGGACCCCCAGCAGGTGCGCAAGGACGCGGCGGAGAAGCCCGCCGACGCCGAGGCGCAGATCGCCGCGGCGGACCTGGACCTGGTGGGCGGGCACGTGGAGGACGCCTTCGGGCGGCTGATCGAGACCGTGCAGCGGACCGCGGGGGACGACCGGGACGCCGTACGGCGGCGGTTGCTCGAACTCTTCGAGGTGGTCGGCACCGACGACCCGCGCGTCGTGGGCGCACGCCGGGCGTTGGCGCGGGCGCTGTTCTGAACCGGGTTCTGACCAGTCGCTAAACGTCACGCCATGTGATGCCCGAGTGAAAGATTGGCCGAGAAGGGGTCACAGCGGCTGCTCTTTACCAAATCTTGGTAATCGCAGCCGCTGTTACTCGCAGTAAAACAAGGGCGTTGACCTGTCTGGTTCCGTCCAAGTATCAACAGCTTTGTTCCACCCCTCGACAGCACCCAGCGTCGCACTCCGAGACCGGCAGGTCGTCCGTCGGTTATCCCGCCGTTACTACCCAGTAACGAAGCCCCTTGTGCGGGCGCCGAGAATGCACCACGATCGGCGACGCTCGGTCCATTCCCGTACCCCGACAGCCGGTCGGGCTCACGGGTTCATCTGGGTCCCCACCGAGCAGAGTCGGCGGCAGTGACGCCGGCTCTTGGGCAGGGGGGTCTTCGCCTGTCGGCGAAGCCTGTCCGGCAAGGTTGTGCGTGATGCGTGTCAGGCGCGACCAGTGGTTGTCGCTCGGGGGTGATCGCCGGTGATCGAGGTGCGGTTCGCGCCTCTGAGCGCGGGCGCTCCCCTTCCGAGGACGTAGCACTTCTCCCATCCCTGCCCGGCTGAGCCGCCGTTGGGGGCGATTCCGGGCCAGGAGATGTACGTCCGAGAAGGAGGAAATATGGAGTCCCAGGTGCGTGGCGGGACCAGATGGAAGCGGTTCGCTGTGGTCATGGTGCCCAGCGTCGCCGCCACGGCGTGTATAGGTGTCGCCCTCGCGCAGGGTGCTCTGGCCGCGTCGTTCAGTGTGTCGGGCCAGCAGTTCAAGGTCGCGGCCGACTCGCTCCATGGCTATGGCTTCGAGCAGTACGGTGCCGTCGACATGGGGAGCACCGTCTCCAAGGACAATGTCCACCCGGTGGCGGTCTCGGCATTCAACAAGGCGACCATCACCAACCTGTGCCAGTCGGTGGTCACGCCCAAGGTGCCGTTCTTCGGGAACGTCAGCCTGATCCTGCGGGCGGGCACCGACCCGAACCACCCGGTCGAGGCCAGCAAGCTGTACATCGACCTCGACGACCTGCAGACCGAAAACGCGACGTTCAAGAACATCAACATTGGTGTCGCTGCGGGAAGCATGACCAAGGGTCCGGGTATCAACCAGGACGAGGTCAAGGCCGGCACGGCGAACCCGAACGGGTTCGGGCAGGAAGCGGACGAAGCCGAACTGACGAAGGTGCGGCAGACGGCGTGGGCCACCACCGCCGCGACCTTCCAGCTGAGCGGTCTGCACATGTCGATCTCGACGAAGGGTGAGGAGTGCTACTAGGCACTCCGTGACGGGCGGGGGAGCCGACGGCGCTCCCGCCCGGCCACCTTCCGCCCACTCCTCGTGGGCGATACACGCGGTACGACGCACCACCGCCGCACCGCACAGCACCACCACCACAGCAACGCCGCACCAGGGAGCTGTTTTCCATGAGCGCCGAGACCCCTGCCGCCACACCCGGCCAGTTCACCCGCCGGAGGCAGCAGTTCCGCGCCTGGCGGGGCACGCGGCCGTTCTGGGCCGGTCTTTACATCCTGCTCGCCGGTTTCCCGATCATGTACTTCCCGTACGCGCACCTCAAGATCGGCAGCCTGACGGTGGCGATGGCGACCACCGCGGGCGCCGGGTCCCTGATCATCGGTGTGCTGCTCGTGGTCCTGGGCATCAGCGTCTGGTTCCAGAAGCACATCCGCACGTTCGCGGGGGTCGCCGCGATCCTGCTGGCGCTGGTGTCCCTTCCGGTGTCCAACTTCGGCGGCTTCATCATGGGCTTCCTGCTCGCCCTGATCGGCGGGGCGATGGCGGTGGCCTGGGGACCTGCCGTACCCCGGCAGCCGCAGCCGGAGGGCGAGATCCCGCCGGCCGGGGACAACGCCCCGCAGGACGCCGCCTACTACCCGGGCCCGGACGGCGTGGAGTCGAACGACCTGTCAGGAACGAGCCCGGTGAACGGGGCGAACGGGAGGCACAGTGCCGGCTGACGAGGTGACCCACGGGACCGAGGTGGACGAGTCCCGTGTGAGAACCGGGCCGCGCCACGCGGCACCCAAGAGGCCGCTGTTCACCAGGTTCCAGATGCCGGCCGGCAAGGCGATAGCCAGCGTGGCGATGCCGACGGCCGTCATCATGGGCATGGGCTTCACCTCGACGCTCGCCATCGCGGACACGAACAACACGTCGCCGGCGGCGTCGAAGAGCCTCGCCGAGGACTACAAGAACTGCGTCTCCGCCCTGGACTCCGCCTCGCCCTCCGCCTCGGCGAGCGCGAGTGACAAGGCCACGGACTCGGCGACCCCCTCGGCCACCGCGTCGTCCGGCACCAAGGGCTCGGCGTCGTCGTCCGGTACGTCGTCCTCGTCGGATTCAGGTTCCGACGACGCGGCGAAACCGACGCCGTCCGCGACCAAGTCGTCCTCCTCGTCGGACGGTTCGGGCTCGTCCTCGGGCTCGTCCGGCTCCGGGGCGACGGCCACCCCGTCGCCGTCCGCCACCGCGAGCAGTGGCGGCGGCGGTCTGCTGGGCTCCATCGGGGACGCCATCACCGGCATCCTCGGCGGCGGCAGCACGGGTGCGTCCTCGTCGGACTCCGCGGCGAGCGCCACCCCGTCGCCGTCGGCCTCGTCGTCCGCCGACTCGTCGTCGTCCAAGTCCTCCGCGTCCTCCGCGTCCTCCTCGTCCTCCTCGTCGAGCAAGGACAGCGGCTCCGACACCGTGTCCAAGACCGTCAAGAAGGTCACGGACACCGTGAAGGACAGCACCGGCACGGCCACCAAGGCGGCCGGCGAGGTCACCAAGGACGCCACCAAGGCGGCCGGCGACGCCACCTCCAGCGCCTCGCCGAGCCCGTCCGCGAGTTCCAGTGCGTCGGCGGACGACTGCAAGACCGCCACCGGCGCCGTGAGCGGCGTCGACAACAAGGTGACGGTGGCGGACGACCCCTGGTACCTCAGCGCCAGCGCGCTGACCCTGAAGAGCGCCGACTACCAGGGCGTCGTCGAGGTGCGGACGGCCGGCGGCAAGACGAAGAAGGTCCTGAAGTACGTCATCTCGGGCGGTACGGACATCGTCGACCTGCACCAGACGGTCAAGGACACGAAGATCGACAAGACCTACCACGTCCAGGCGGCCGCCGGTTCGAAGTCCACGATCCGCGACGGCGACACGACGATGTACACGGAGTCGATCTCCGGCAACCTCTTCGGCCTGATCCCGATCACGTTCAGCCCGGACAACCCGCCGCCGCTGAACATCCCGCTGATCTACTTCACCAACGTGAAGGTCGTCCAGGCGGGCCAGTTCGGAGGCACCCTGACCGTGCCCGGGATGCACGTGTACACCACCGACGGCACCGGCTGAGCATCACCAGGGACCCGTTCGGGAGCCGCGAGGAGACTGTGCCCCGCCGAGTACCAACTCGGCGGGGCACAGTCGCGTTTACTGCCCCTTGGGGGAGGGGGTGATTTCAAAAGCACGAATAAATCGCCGATATTGCTTTCGTAAAATGCCCTGCCCTGACAGGATGATCACGTCCCCGGGGGAGGGGGGCGGGGCGGCGTGTCGACCACACGCCACAGGGGGATCTGTGCCTTTTTCATCCTTCGCTGCTTCCTGCCTGCTTTCTGCGCGGACCGACTGACGGACTGACCATCCAGAGGAAGGAACGGACGTGCGAACAGCACAAAGGAACAGATACAGACGCACCGGGGGAAGGCGGCTCCGGCGGAGCATCGCCGGCACCGCGCTCGTCACCGCCGCAGCGGTGCTCGGCGGACTCGTCTATGCGGTCCCCGCCGCCGCCGCCGCCGCCGCTGACGAGCCGGGCGACAACCCGGCCAACCCCTACCAGCGCACCCTGCGCATCAGCCTGGGCGCCCAGGCCCGCGCGGACCGTTGCCAGGCGGGTCAGGCCGTGCACTTCGGCGGCCCCGACCTCAAGGCGGCCGCAGCGGCCAAGCTCACCGGCACGGACGCCGCACTGCACGCCTTCGTGACGCCGGACGCGTTGCTCGGCGAGTGGGGCCAGGCCGCCGCCCGCGATCAGGACGCGGGAATCGCCGCCCTGAACGCGTTCCGGGACCGCCAGACCAAACTGGACGAGACCAACAAGCCGTACCGCTCGGTGAACTCCTCGAACGGCCGGGACTTCTGGGCCCCCGAGTTCGGCGCGGACATCGTCACCTTCACCCTCGGCACACAGCAGAAGCTGTACGGCAAGGCCAAGGACGACCCCACCCCGCACCCCGGCCAGGCCTCCCTGGACCAGGCCAAGAAGGTGCTCGACGCGTTCGACACCGGCGACGACGCCTGGGCTGCCGCTTACAAGGACGTCGCCGGCAGGGAACTGCTCGACACGACCAACCTGGGCTATTCCTCGGCCAACGACATCGCCACCTTCCTGCGCTTCGGCGGCTTCGCCACCAAGGCCCCCGAGCCGGACTCGCTGGAGTTCCGCACCGAGGTCGAGGCACTGAAGCAGGCATGGGCCGCCTGCGACAGCGACAACCCCATCGACCACTACCGGGTGCTGACCGGGGTCGTCACCGCGGCTTACACGGAGTGGGAGGCGGAGTACGCCGCCCAGGCCGATCAGCGTAAGCAGATCGTCGCCGCCGAGGCCGCCGCCGCGAAGGAGACGCGGGCCGCCACCGAGGCGATGACCGAGGCGGTCCGCCAGGCGTGGCTCGCGGACCAGGTCCTGTACTGGCAGAAGTACTGGGCCGGCCACAAGGACTCCCTCAACTACCCCAAGGCCGCCGACTTCACCAAGGCGACGGCCGACCTGAACGCGGCGAAGGCCGCCGCGGCCAAGCAGGTGACCGTGGCGGACGCGGCCGTCGCACGGGCGAAGACGGCCGCCGACACCGTGACCGCACAGCAGCAGAAGGCCTGGCAGACAGCCGACGCGGCGAAGCTGCCCCGTGGCCGGGGCCTCCTGTACGCCCAGCAGTCGGTGCAGGTGACCAAGGCCTCGTACGCCGCCGCCCAAGCCGCGGCGAAGGCCACGCTGACCGCCTCCAACGCGGCGAAGGCCACCGTGGCCGACTCCCAGACGCTCCTGGCACTGGCCAAGACCCAGACGCACGCGCTGAACACCGAGTTCCGCAAGACGGCCGCACTGGAGGCCAAGGCACAGGCGAAGGCCGCCGCCGACTCGGCGGCCAAACTGGCCGCCGAGGCCGCGGCCGACGCCACCACCGCGAAGAACGCCCGCGCGACGGCCGAGAAGGCGGAGCAGGACGCCAGGACCGGGGCCGCCGAGGCGAAGCGGCAGCGGGACGTCGCGGAGGCCGAGAAGGCGAATGCCGAGCGGGAGCGGGACAAGGCGGCTGCCGAACGGAAGAACGCCCAGGCGGCGGAAGCCCGGGCGCGTACCGAGGAGAGCAACGCCCAGCGGGCCCTCTCGGACGCGAGCACGGCCGGCGCCACGGCGTCCGAGAAGCGGGCCGCGGCCGAGGAGGCGGACCGTCTCGCCTTCCAGAAGCGCAACGAGGCGGTGAAGGCCGAGCACGAGCGCGACGCCACCGCGTCCCGGGCCGCCGCTCTCGAATCCGCGGCTGCGGCGGCCACGGGCACCGACGCCGCCACCGAGACCCGGCAGGCGGCCACCGAGGCACGGGGTGCGGCCACCGCTGCCGCCGGGGCAGCGAGCCGGGCCAGGGCCGCGGCGGACGACGCGTCGGCAGCCGCGGTGAGCGCCCGTGCGGCGGCGACCCGTGCAGAGGCAGCGGCCTCACGTTCCCGTTCGGCGGCGGACGCCGCCCAGGCCGCGTACCGAAAGACCAACGCGGCCGCGGCCACCGCGCACGCGGCGGCGGCCGAGGCGATCGACGCGGCGGCAGAGGCGAAGGACAAGGCGAGGAAGGCCGACGGCGAGGCCAAGAAGGCCCAGGCCGCCGCCATCGCCGCACGCAAGGAAGCCACCGCCGCACAGGCCGAGGCCGTCAAGACGGCAGCATGGTCGGCGAAGACCGCCGGGTACGCCACCGCCACGGCACAGTATGCGCAGGCCGCCCGGGACGCGGCCACTGCGACCACCAGGACGGCCGACGAGGCGATCAGCCTCGGCTCTCCATACCAGGAGTCGGACTCTTCCGCCGCGTTCGCGGTACTGGTCGGCCAGAGCTCCAAGACCCTTTCTCAGCAGCAGTCCGCCGCGGCCAAGGCCAAGTCGGACGAGGCGAAGAAGGCGGCGGCGCAGGCCAAGGCGCTGGCCGACAAGGCGGCCGGCGACGCCAAGATCGCTCTTCAGGCAGCGGCCGACGCGGCCGCCTACGCGGTGCAGGCGGTCGACTCCGCCGCCGCCGCGAACGCCTCGGCCGCCGCCGCGTCCGCGGACGCGGCGGCGGCGAAGAAGGCCGACGCGAGCGCTCAGAAATACGACGAGCAGGCGGGTACCGACGCCTTCTACGCCAACTTCGCGGCGAACGAGGCGGAGTCGGCGTCCGCGCAGGCGGACCGTGATGCCACCGAGGCCGAGCGGGACGCCGTGAGCGCCCGCTCCTCGGCAGACTCCGCCGAGAGCGCTTCCGCACAGGCCGACCAGGTCGCCTCCGCTGCCGAGTCGGATGCCGTCAAGGCCGAGAAGGCGGCCGCCGACGCACAGGGGCACGCCACGGAAGCGGACGCCGCAGCGGACCGTGCCGAGAAGGCACAGCGCGAGCAGTTGGAGGCCCTCCGCAAGCAGCGTGTCGACCAGCCGTACGACGCCCCCGCACTGAGCAGTGACCTGGAGGCCGCCCTGTTGCGCGTCTGCGGTCAGGAGTGCCTGGACCAGTACCGCGCGGCCCAGGCGCTCGCCTCGATGGACCTGCTGGCCTGGGTCAAGCAGAACGGTGGTCAGATCCTCCTGGACTACATCGGCTGGACCGACCTGAAGAACTGCTTCACCAAGGGTGACGTCGAGAGCTGCTTGTGGACGCTGGTCAACGTGGTCGGCGTGGCCATACCGCTGACGAAGATCCCCGCGGTCGGCAAGGCGATCATCAAGGTCTCCAAGGGGGTCACCGAGTTCTTCGAGGGGTCGGCCAAGGCGAAGCGCACCCTGGACAAGCTGCGCAAGCTGGCCGAGAAGGCGAAGAAGGAGCCCGGCCTTCCGGCGTGTGTGCGCAAGCCGTCGGCGCTGACCGCGGCCTTCTCGTCGGCGACGTCGTCCTCACCGGTGCCGGTGGCGGCTGCCGCCGCCTCGGGCGACGACGAACCGGACCTCTGCAACCTCGACGAGCTGGCCGACCTGTCCTACGAAATCCTGGACTTCTTCGACGAGAAGTACGAGCCCGACGTGGCCGACGGCATCGAGTACCAGTGGAAGCGGATGATGGGAGACTCCAAGGAGGCCGCGGACCACAGCATCCCGGGCATCGGCCGGGACCTGAAGGCCATGGCCGAGTACTTCAAGGGCTGGCGCGGAAAGGGCACGCACAGGGACTCCCGGACCGGCAATCCCGTCGCCTACGACGAGGACAAGGGCGTGATCGTCATCATCACGTCCCGCTTCATCCACGGCTACAAGCTGCCCAAGGCCGACTTCCTGAAAGGCGGACGCTATGTCCCGAACGGGCCGAACCAGTAGTGCGGCGGAGGCGGTGACGGAGTGAGGACCGAGGTCGTGCTCCGGCGCAACGGCGAGGAGTTCGTCGTGCGGCTCACCCGCTCCCAGGTGCTCGCCATGCGCGAGGCCCTGACCTTCCTGCGCCACCGGGATCTGGGCGAGCACGTCCTGGCGCTGCAACTGGGCACGACCGCGAAAGCGGTCGACGGCCTGGTCGAACGGCTGGACGTCGACACCGCGGAGCCGGTCGAGGTCCGGTTCCGGTGGGACGAACTGCACACGGTGCACGCCGCGCTCACCTCGGTGGCGACCATGTTCCTGTCGGACGGACGGCTCTCGCAGGAGGCGTTCCGGACCAGGCTGGGCTTCTTCCGCGAGAACCTCGACGGCCTTGCGCTCGGCATCGCCGATGCCGTCCGCGAGGTGGCCGGATGAGGGCGCGCCTGCGGCTCACCCGCGAGGGCGACGGGTTCGTCGCGCGTGTCACCCCGGCCCAGGCCGAGGCGTTCCACCGGGCGCTGACGTTCCTGCGGGCGCGGGTACCGGGCGACGCCGCGCTGGTCGTGCGGCTCGGTGCGGGACCCGGGACGGTCGACGCCCTCATCGGGCGGTTTGCCGGCCGGACCGAGACCTCGTTCGACATCCGGCTGTCGCTCGCGGAGTTGCACGTCCTGCACAGTGCCCTGACCGCGTCGGCCGTCGTGCTGCTGGAGCGGGGCGTGTTCTCGGAGGAGTCCTTCCACCGTGAACTGGCCTTCTACCGGGAGAACTTCGATGCCCTGGCGCAGGGCATCGCGGAGGCGGTCACGGAGGCGTGAGCCTGCCACGGTGAAAGGAACCGAGGGCGCCCCCTGCCACAGGAGGCGCCCTCAGTGTCGTACAAAAGCCCTTACCGGTGCGTCACTTGTTGATGCCGCCGATGTGGTGGACGCGGAGCATGTTGGTGGTGCCGGGGACGCCGGGGGGCGAGCCGGCCGTGATGATCACGGTGTCGCCGGGGTGGAAGCGCTTGATCTTCGCGATCTCCTGGTCGACCATGTCGACCATCTCGTCCGTGCTGTTCACGAACGGCACCACGTGCGACTCCACGCCCCAGCTGAGGGTGAGCTGGTTGCGGGTGTTCTCGTCGGTGGTGAAGGCGATGATCGGCTGCTGGGCGCGGTAGCGGGACAGCCGGCGGGCCGTGTCACCGGACTGCGTGAAGGCGACCAGGCCGCGGCCGCCGAGGAAGTCGGCGATCTCGCAGGCCGCGCGGGCCACCGAGCCACCCTGCGTACGCGGCTTCTTGCCGGGGACGAGCGGCTGGAGGCCCTTGCTCAGCAGCTCCTGCTCGGCCGCCGCGACGATCTTCGACATCGTCTTGACGGTCTCGACCGGGTAGGCGCCGACCGAGGACTCCGCCGACAGCATGACCGCGTCGGCGCCGTCCAGGATCGCGTTGGCCACGTCGGAGGCCTCGGCGCGGGTCGGACGGGAGTTGGTGATCATCGACTCCATCATCTGGGTCGCCACGATCACCGGCTTGGCGTTGCGCCGGCACAGCTCGATGAGCCGCTTCTGCACCATGGGGACCTTCTCGAGCGGGTACTCGACGGCCAGGTCGCCACGGGCCACCATGACGGCGTCGAACGCCATCACGACGCCCTCCATGTTCTCCACCGCCTGCGGCTTCTCCACCTTGGCGATGACCGGGACCCGGCGGCCCTCCTCGTCCATCACCTGGTGGACGTCGTCGACGTCCTTGGCGTCCCGCACGAAGGACAGCGCGACCATGTCGCAGCCCATGCGCAGCGCGAACCGCAGGTCCTCGACGTCCTTCTCGGACAGCGCGGGCACGTTGACGGCCGCGCCGGGCAGGTTGATGCCCTTGTGGTCGGAGACGACACCGCCCTCGATGACGATCGTCCGCACCCGCGGGCCCTCGACGTCCAGGACCTTCAGCTCGACGTTGCCGTCGTTGATGAGGATCTGGTCGCCGCGCGATACGTCGCCCGGCAGGCCCTTGTAGGTCGTACCGCAGATGGTCTTGTCGCCCGGGACGTCCTCGGTCGTGATGACGAACTCGTCACCGCGCTCCAGCTCCACCGGTCCCTCGGCGAAGGTCTCCAGGCGGATCTTCGGGCCCTGCAGGTCGGCGAGGACGCCGATGGCGCGCCCGGTCTCCTTGGCGGCGGCCCGGACGCGGTCGTACCGCCCCTGGTGCTCGGCGTGGGAGCCGTGGCTGAAGTTGAACCGGGCCACGTTCATACCCGCCTCGATCATGGCGACGAGCATCTCGTGGGTGTCGACCGCGGGGCCGAGAGTACAGACGATTTTCGAACGGCGCATGGGGCGATCCTATCGGTTTGTTTCGCTGCGGAATATTCCGTCTGGCGGAAGATACAAATGGGCGCCTATATGCTCAGCTGTTATTCACCGGCGCGGCCGGTGTTACTTCCGGGTTTACTTCCGACCAGCGCGTACGTCTGCTCGGCGATCTCCAGTTCCTCGTCCGTCGGCACCACGGCGACGGCCACCCGCGCACCCGCCGGGGATATCAGCCGCGGCCCGTCCGCCCGGGCGGCGTTCGCCTCCGGGTCGACGACCAGCCCCAGTCCGTCGAGCCCGGCCAGGGCGGCCTCCCGCACGGGCGCCGCGTTCTCCCCGACGCCCGCGGTGAACGCCACCGCGTCCACCCGGCCGAGCACCGCGTAGTAGGCGCCGACGTACTTCTTCAGACGGTGAATGTAGATGTCGAAGGCGAGCTTCGCCTGTTCGTCGCCCTCGTCGATCCGGCGCCGGATCTCCCGCATGTCGTTGTCACCGCACAGTCCGAACAGACCGCTGCCCTTGTTGAGGAGAGTGTCGATCTCGTCCATGGACATTCCGCCAACACGCGCCAAATGGAAAATGACGGCCGGGTCCAGATCGCCGGAACGGGTTCCCATCACGAGCCCCTCCAAAGGCGTCATCCCCATGGAGGTGTCCACGCACCGGCCGCCGCGGACCGCCGAGGCGGACGCCCCGTTGCCCAGGTGCAGCACGATCACGTTCACCTCTTCCGGCGACTTCCCCAGCAGCCGGGCGGTCGCCCGCGACACGTACGCGTGCGAGGTGCCGTGGAAGCCGTAGCGGCGGACCCGGTGCCGGTCGGCGATCTTCGGGTCGATGGCGTAGCGGGCCGCCGCCTCCGGCATGGTCGTGTGGAACGCCGTGTCGAAGACGGCGACCTGCGGCAGGTCCGGACGGAGCGCCTGCGCGGTGCGGATGCCGGTCAGGTTGGCCGGGTTGTGCAGCGGGGCGACCGGGATCAGCCGCTCGATCTCGGTGAGCACCGCGTCGTCGATCACCGTCGGCTCGGTGAAGAACATCCCGCCGTGCACCACCCGGTGCCCGATCGCGGCCAGCTCCGGCGAGTCGAGCCCGAGCCCGTCCTTCGCCAGCTCCTCCGCCACCGCCTTCAGGGCGGCCTCGTGGTCCGCGATCGGCCCGTTCTGCTCCCGGGTCCCGCCGCCGACCAGGCAGGTGTGCTTCAGCCGCGAGGTCTGCTCGCCGATCCGCTCGACCAGGCCCGTCGCCAGCCGGCCGCCGCCGCGCATGTCCAGCAGCTGGTACTTCACCGACGAGGAGCCGGAGTTGAGGACGAGGACACGACTGGGGCTCACTGGGCTGCCTTCTCGCTCGGGTTCTGGGCCTGGATCGCCGTGATGGCGACGGTGTTGACGATGTCCTGGACGAGGGCGCCCCGGGACAGGTCGTTGACGGGCTTGCGCAGCCCCTGGAGCACCGGCCCCACGGCGATGGCGCCGGCCGACCGCTGCACGGCCTTGTAGGTGTTGTTGCCGGTGTTCAGGTCCGGGAAGATCAGCACGCTGGCCTGCCCGGCGACCTCGGAGTCCGGCAGCTTGGTGGCGGCCACCGACGGCTCCACGGCCGCGTCGTACTGGATCGGGCCCTCGATCATCAGGTCGGGCCGCCGCGAGCGCGCCAGCTCGGTCGCCTCCCGCACCTTGTCGACGTCGGCGCCCGTACCCGACGTCCCCGTCGAGTACGACAGCATCGCGATCCGCGGCGCCACCCCGAACTGGGCCGCGGTGGCGGCCGACTGGATGGCGATGTCGGCGAGTTGCTCGGCGTTCGGGTCCGGGTTGACCGCGCAGTCGCCGTACACCAGCACCTTGTCGGCGAGGCACATGAAGAACACGGAGGACACGATCGACGACCCGGGCTCGGTCTTGATGATCTCGAACGCCGGCCGGATGGTCGCCGCCGTCGAGTGCACCGAACCCGACACCATGCCGTCGGCCAGCCCCTCCTGGACCATCAGGGTGCCGAAGTAGTTGACGTCGGAGACCACGTCGTAGGCCAGCTCCACGGTCACGCCCTTGTGGGCGCGCAGCAGCGCGTACCGCTCGGCGAAGGAGTCCCGCAGTTCGGAGGTGGCCGGGTCGATCAGCTGGGCGTCGCCGAGGTCGATACCGAGGTCGGCGGCCTTCTTGCGGATCTGGTCGACCGGGCCGAGCAGGGTCAGGTCGCACACGCCCCGGCGCAGCAGCACCTCCGCCGCGTGCAGCACCCGGGTCTCGGTGCCCTCCGGCAGCACCACCCGCCGCCGGTCGGAGCGGGCCTGCTCCAGGAGCTTGTGCTCGAACATCATCGGGGTGAGGCGGTCGGTGCTCGGCGCCGAGACCCGCTTGTCGAGGCCGGCGGTGTCGACATGCCGCTCGAAAAGGCCGAGCGCCGTCTCCGCCTTGCGCGGGGTGGCCGCGTTCAGCTTGCCCTCCAGGGCGAACAGCTGGGCGGCGGTCGGGAAGCTGTTGCCGGGCACGGAGAGGACCGGGGTGCCCGGGGCGAGCCGGGCGGCGAGGGTCAGGATCTCGTCGGTGGGCCGCTCGCCCAGGGTGAGCAGCACACCGGCTATCGGCGGGGTGCCGGCGCTGTGCGCGGCCAGCGCGCCGACGACCAGGTCCGCGCGGTCGCCCGGGGTCACGACCAGGCAGCCCGGGGTCAGGGCGGGCAGGAAGCTCGGCAGCATCGCCCCGCCGAACACGAAGTCCAGCGCGTCGCGGGCCAGCCCGGAGTCGTCGCCGAGCAGCACCTTCGCGTCCAGCGCCTGCGTGATCTGGGCGACCGTCGGCGCGGAGAGCGCGGGCTCGTCGGGCAGCACGTACACCGGCACCGGCAGCCGGCCGGCGATCCGCTCGGCGATCCCGTCGCGGTCCTCGCGGGCCACCCGGTTGGCGACCATCGCCAGCACGTCGCAGCCGAGGCCGTCGTACGCCCGGAACGCGTTGCGGGTCTCCGCGAGCACCGACTCCGCCTGCTGCCCGCGGCCGCCGACCACCGGGATCACCGAGGCGCCGAACTCGTTGGCCAGCCGGGCGTTGAGGGACAGCTCGTCGGGGAACTGGGTGTCGGCGTAGTCGGTGCCGAGGACCAGGACGACGTCGTACTCACGGGCCACCAGGTGGAAGCGGTCCAGGAGCGTGGAGACCAGTTCGTCGACGCCCTGCTCCGCCTGGAGGGCGGACGCCTCGTGGTAGTCCATGCCGTACACCGTGGCCGGGTCCTGGGAGAGGCGGTACCGCGCACGCAGCAGCTCGAACAGCCGGTCGGGACCGTCGTGGACGAGGGGCCGGAACACCCCGACCCGGTCGACCTGCCGGGTCAGCAGCTCCATCACGCCCAGCTCGACGACCTGCCGGCCGTCGCCGCGGTCGATCCCGGTCACGTACACGCTGCGCGTCACGTGTGCACACTCCGTTCCCTGCGTATCGGCGTAAAACTCGGCATAAAAATCGCCCACCAAGGTGAGCAGATCCCTCTTGACAATACCCCCGGTGCCGGATAAGGCGCCCGTCAGGATTTCATCGCCCTGTATGCCATGAAACAATCGGATCGGCTCATCGGTCACGACAGCGAGCAGGAGACACACCACCATGCGTATCGGAGTTCTCACCGCAGGCGGCGACTGCCCCGGCCTGAACGCCGTCATCCGATCGGTGGTGCACCGCGCGGTCGCCCAGTACGGCGACGAGGTCATCGGTTTCGAGGACGGCTTCCGGGGTCTGCTCGACAGCCACTACCGCCCCCTCGACCTGGACGACGTCGGCGGCATCCTGGCCCTCGGCGGCACGATCCTGGGCTCGTCGCGACTGGAGCGGGACCGGCTGCGCGAGGCGTGCGACCGGGCCACCGACATGGTGGCCGAGTTCGGCATCGACGCGCTGATCCCGATCGGCGGCGAGGGCACCCTGACGGCGGCGCGCATGCTGTCCGACGCCGGCCTGCCCGTGGTGGGCGTCCCGAAGACCATCGACAACGACATCTCCTCCACCGACCGCACCTTCGGCTTCGACACCGCGGTGGGCGTCGCCACGGAGGCGATGGACCGGCTCAAGACCACCGCCGAGTCGCACCAGCGGGTGATGGTCGTCGAGGTGATGGGCCGGCACGCCGGCTGGATCGCCCTGGAGTCCGGGATGGCGGCGGGCGCGCACGGCATCTGCCTCCCCGAGCGGCCCTTCGACCCCGCCGACCTGGTGAAGATGGTCGAGGAGCGGTTCGCCCGCGGCAAGAAGTTCGCGGTGGTCTGCGTGGCGGAGGGCGCCCATCCCGCCGAGGGCACGATGGACTACGGCAAGGGCGCGATCGACCAGTACGGCCACGAGCGGTTCCAGGGCATCGGTACGGCACTGGCGTACGAGCTGGAGCGGCGGCTCGGCAAGGAGGCCAAGCCGGTGATCCTCGGGCACGTCCAGCGGGGCGGGACGCCCACGGCGTACGACCGGGTGCTGGCGACGCGGTTCGGGTGGCATGCGGTGGAGGCGGCGCACCGGGGGGAGTTCGGGAGGATGACCGCGCTGCGGGGGACCGACATCGTGATGGTGCCGCTGGCGGAGGCGGTGACCGAGTTGAAGACGGTGCCGAAGGACCGGATGGACGAGGCGGAGTCGGTTTTTTAGGGCGGGTTCGGTGGTGGGGGGACTGCGGGCCGGTGGAGGCTGCTCGCGCAGTTCCTCCCCCAGCCTTCGGCCGGGGGTACCCCCAGCGCCCCTGAAGGGGCGCGTTCAGTCGGGGGCGTTCACGGAGTCCCGTTCTCCATCGTGTTCCAGAAGTGGGTGACGATCCGCGACAGGAATTCCTCGCCCAGTTGTCGGGCCCGTGTCGACGTGGGTGTGTCGCCCCAGGGCAGCGTTGCCGTCATGCGGCCCTGGTACTCCTCGTGGAGTGCCCGCAGGGTGGTCTCGATCAGGTGTCTGTCCAGCGGGACCAGCTTGGTCAGCTGGCGGACGTGGGCCTGCCAGCGGGTGGTGACCGCGCCGCGGAGCAGGTCGGCCAGCTTCTCCTCCTTCCCCGTGACGGTGACGAAGTCCGGCAGGGACAGGTGCAGGAGGTCGGCGAGGACCGCGGACTGCCGCTCCGTGCCCCGCCAGTCCTCGGCCTCCTCCATCTCCAGGTAGGGGAGGAGGTCGAGGCCGACGGCCATCGCCACGTCCTCCGGTGCGACACCCCGGGCGATCCGGTGCTCGCGCAGCGTCCGCGGCCGGCCGATCAGGTCACCCGGGGAGCACCACAAGGCCCCCGCGAGGGCGGTGAGTTCGGGGCTGGTCGGCGTGACGTCCCCCTGTTCCCAGGCCCGCACGAGATCGGGCGTGGCGTACGGCATCCCGTACGACGCCCGCAGGTCGTGGGCCACGTGCTCGGGCCCCATGCCGAGCGCGGACCGCAGTCTGCGGGCGGCGGGGGCGTCGAAGGGGGGACCTGGCTGGTTCGGCAGAGCTGGGGGTCGGCGCACAGCGACAAGGTAGGGGTGCGCGGGGGAACTGACTACCGTCCGTTCGGCCAGGAACACGGATGGTGGGAACGTACAGCTGCGGTCCGCTACCGGCCCCGCCCCCACCGGTACACCAGCTCCGGCCTCCCCACCTGACCGTACAGCGGACTCCGCCCGGCCCGGCCCGCCTCCACCAGGTGCTCCAGATAGCGCCGGGCCGTGATCCGGGAGATCCCCACGCCCTCCGCCAGAGCCGCGGCCGTCAGGCCCTCCTCGGCCTCGCGCAACGCGACCGTCACCCGTTCCAGCGTCGGCGCGCTCAGCCCCTTGGGGAGCGCCGCGGGCGTCGGCGCGCGCAGCGCCGCCAGGGCCCGGTCCACCTCGTCCTGCCCGCTCGCCTCGCCCGCCGCCGCCCGGAACTCCGCGTACCGGGTCAGCCGGTCCCGGAGCGTGGCGAAGGTGAACGGCTTCAGGACGTACTGGACGACTCCCAGCGAGACGCCCTCGCGCACCACCGCCAGGTCCCGTGCCGAGGTCACCGCTATGACGTCCGCCTGGTGGCCCGCCGCCCGCAGCGAGCGGGCGAACTGCAGGCCGTGCACGTCCGGCAGGTGCAGGTCCAGGAGCAGCAGGTCCACCGGGGTGCGGTCGAGGATCCGGCGCGCCTCCGCCCCGGTGTGCGCCTTCCCGACCGCCACGAACCCCGGCACCCGGCCCACGTACATCACATGCGCGTCCGCGGCGACCGGATCGTCCTCGACGACGAGCACCCGGATCGGGTCACCGGTCATCACGCCCCACCTCCGGACACCGGCCGGGCCGCCCGCAACGGCAGCCGTACCTCGAACACCGCGCCGCCCCCGGGCGCCTCCGCCACCGTCAGCTTCCCCTCCAGACGCCCGACCGCCTGCCGGACGAGCGCCAGGCCCAGCCCCCGGCCGCCGGGTCCCGCCGGTTTCGTCGTGAAACCGCGCTGGAAGACCAGCTCGGCGTGGGCGGGGTCCACCCCCGGCCCCGTGTCCGTCACCCTCATCACCAGCTCGGCGTCCTCCGCGTAAGCGGTCACTGTCACGCGCGCCCCCACCGACCCCTGGGCCGCGTCCACCGCGTTGTCGATCAGGTTGCCGAGGATGGTCACCAGATCGCGCGCCGACAGGCTCTCCGGTAGCAAACCGTCATCCAGCCGGCTCTCGTCCGAGACCACCAGCTCCACGCCCCGCTCGTTGGCCTGGGCGGTCTTGCCCAGCAGCAGCGCGGCGAGGACGGGTTCGCCGACCGCCGCCACCACCTGGTCGGTCAGCGCCTGGGCCAGCTCCAGCTCGGCCGTGGCGAAGTCCACCGCCTCCTCGGCCCGGCCCAGTTCGATCAGCGAGACGACCGTGTGCAGCCGGTTCGCCGCCTCGTGGGCCTGCGAGCGCAACGCCTGCGTGAAGCCCCGCTCCGAGTCCAGCTCGCCCATCAGCGACTGGAGTTCCGTGACGTCCCGGAGGGTCACGACGGTGCCGCGGCGTTCGCCGCCCGACACCGGGGAGGTGTTCACCACGAGGACGCGGTCCGCCGTCAGGTGCACCTCGTCCACGCGCGGCTCGGAGGACAGCAGCGCGCCCGTGAGCGGCGCCGGCAGCCCCAGCTCCGCCACCGAGCTGCCCACGACCTCACCTTCCGGGCCCACGCCCAGCAGTTCCCGCCCCCCGTCGTTGATCAGCGCCACCCGGTACTGGCCGTCCAGCATCAGCAGGCCCTCGCGCACCGCGTGCAGCGCCGCCTGGTGGTAGTCGTGCATGCGGCTCAGCTCCGCCGCGTTCATGCCGTGGGTGTGGCGGCGCAGCCGGGCGTTGACGACGTACGTCCCGACCGCGCCCAGCACCAGGGCCCCGGCCGCCGCCCCGAGCAGCGCCGTCACCTGCTCCTGGACCCGCCGGCTGATCGCCTCCACCCGGATGCCGGCGCTCACCAGGCCGATCACCCGGCCGTTCTCCGTCACGGGCGTCACCGTGCGCACCGACGCGCCGAGCGTGCCCTTGTAGGTCTCGCTGAAGGTGTGGCCGTGCTGGGCCGCGTCGATGTGGCCGAGGTAGCGCCTGCCGATCTGACCGGGGTCGGGGTGGGTCCAGCGGACGCCGTCCGGGGTCATGATCGTGACGAAGTCGACCTCGGTGTCCCGCATGACCTGAAGGGCGTACGGCTGGAGCCGCGCCGAGGGGTCCCGGGTGTGGACCGCCGTACGCACCGACGGCGAGTCCGCCACCGACCGGGCCACCGCCGTCGCCTGCCGGGTCGCCGCCTCCTGCGCCTGGTGGCGGTCGCTGACGTAGCTGAACAGCGCGTACCCGGCGACCAGCACCGCTATCAGCACGGCCTGCATCGCGAACAGCTGGCCGGCGAGGCTGCGGGGCCGGGGGACGGACGAGAAGCGCATGTCAGCAGTCTGCCCCCGGGGTGAACCGAGAACTAAATGAACGGAAGGGTGACCGCCCTCACAGACCGGGAGATAGTCACGGCATCCCCCCGCAAGCCCGGACGTGAGCCGCACGCCGGTCGTACCGACGACGACGTCAAGGAGGCGAGCCGTGACGATGACGCCAACGGCACCAGCCGCACCCGCCAGGAGAGACCGCACCCACTACCTCTACATCGCGGTGATCGTCGCCGTGGCGCTCGGCATCGCGGTGGGCCTGATCTGGCCCGATGCCGGAGTCCAGCTCAAGCCCCTCGGAACCGGCTTCGTCAACCTGATCAAGATGATGATCTCGCCGATCATCTTCTGCACGATCGTGCTCGGGATCGGGTCCGTACGGAAGGCCGCCAAGGTCGGCGCCGTCGGCGGTATCGCACTCGGCTACTTCCTGGTGATGTCCCTGGTCGCGCTGGCCATCGGCCTGGTCGTCGGCAACGTCCTGCACCCCGGCGACGGCCTGCACCTCACCGAGGCCCTCAAGGCCTCCGGGCACAGCCAGGTCGACTCCGAGGCGCTCGGCCCCGTCGACTTCGTCCTGTCGATCATCCCGACGACCTTCGTGTCCGCCTTCACCGAGGGCCAGGTGCTCCAGACGCTGCTCATCGCGCTGCTCGCCGGTTTCGCGCTGCAGGCCATGGGCTCGGTCGGACAGCCGGTGCTGCGCGGTGTCGAGCACATCCAGCGGCTCGTCTTCCGCATCCTGGGCATGATCATGTGGGCCGCGCCGATCGGTGCCTTCGGCGCCATCGCGGCCGTCGTCGGCTCCGCCGGGATCGACGCCCTCAAGAGCCTCGCCGTGCTGATGCTCGGCTTCTACGTGACCTGCGTGCTCTTCGTCTTCGTCGTGCTCGGCGCCCTGCTGCGGCTGGTCGCGGGGCTGAACATCTTCACGCTGTTCAAGTACCTCGCCCGGGAGTTCCTGCTCATCCTGTCCACCTCCTCCTCCGAGTCCGCGCTGCCGCGGCTCATCGCGAAGATGGAGCACCTGGGTGTCAGCAAGGCCGTGGTCGGCATCACCGTCCCCACCGGCTACTCCTTCAACCTCGACGGCACCATGATCTACATGACCATGGCGTCCCTCTACATCGCCGACGCCCTCGGTACGCCGATGTCCGTCGGGGAGCAGATCCCGCTGCTGCTCTTCCTGCTGCTGGCCTCCAAGGGCGCGGCGGGCGTCAGCGGCGCCGGCCTCGCCACGCTGGCCGGCGGTCTGCAGTCGCACAAGCCCGCGCTGGTCGACGGCGTCGGACTGATCGTCGGCATCGACCGCTTCATGAGCGAGGCCCGCGCCCTGACGAACTTCGCGGGCAACTCGGTCGCCACCGTCCTGATCGGCACCTGGACCAAGGACATCGACAAGGCCCGGATGCAGCGGGTGCTCGCCGGTGACCTGCCGTTCGACGAGAAGACGCTGCTGGACGAGGGCGGCGAGACCGGCACGCCCGAGCCGCCGGAGCTTCCCGAGCAGCGCGAGGAACTGGCCAAGGCCTGACGCCTCCGACCGGACCCCGGGCGTCCAGTTCGCGGTCCGCGATGCGACGATCACCCGGAACACCCCGACCAACTGCGCGGGCAGCCCCGTCACGGTCACGGGCTGCACGGACTGACCCG
>NZ_JBEYJU010000037.1:0-81570 GCF_040703965.1 Streptomyces sp. NPDC006655
GTCCGGTACGTGGATCAGGGCCCGGTGCGGCGAGAGCACGCACCTGACGCCGCGCGGCCGCCCTCCGGGCGACGACGGGAATTGTCAGACAGGCCCTAGGCGCAACAATCCACCTCAAGCCCGTTGGGAAGCTCCCCACCCCCGAACACCGCGCACGTGGCATCATGCCCACCCAGCGCGGCCACGGCGAGCAGCAACGACCCCGCCGTCCACGTCGTCAGCTCCCGCGGCCACACCGCGTCGTCCTCGTACACGTACCCGGTCCAGTACAGCCCCGACTCGGCGTCCCGCAGGTGCTGGATGGACTGGAGGATCTCCAACGCCCGGTCGGACTCCCCGACCGCCCACAGCGCCAGCGCCAGCTCCGCCGACTCCCCGCCCGTGACCCACGGGTTGGGGACGACGCAGCGCACCCCGAACCCGGGCACCACGAACCGGTCCCAGTCCTTCTCGATGCGCGCGCCCGCCTCCGCGCCGGTCAGCGCCCCGCCGAGGACCGGGTAGTACCAGTCCATCGAGTACCGGTCCTTGTCCAGGAACCGCTCGGGGTGCCTGCGGATCGCGTGCCGCAGCGCGCCCACCGCCAACTCCCAGTCCGGCTGCGGCTCTTCGCGCTGCTCGGCGATGGCGAGCGCGCAGCGCAGCGCGTGGTGGACGGACGAACTCCCGGTCAGCAGCGCCTCGTCGGCGGGCGTGCCGTCGTCCTCGCGGCGCCAGCCGATCTCACCGCCCGGCTGCTGGAGCCGCAGCACCCACTCGACGGCCGCGTAGACGGCGGGCCACATCCGGTCGAGGAACGTGTCGTCGCCGGTGGCGAGGTAGTGGTGCCAGACGCCGACGGCTATGTAGGCGACGAAGTTGGACTCGCGGGCCCGGTCGGTGACGTCGTCGTGGGCGCCGTCGGCGTAGGCCGCGTACCAGGAGCCGTCCTCGTTCTGGTGGCGGGCGAGCCAGGTGTACGCCCGCTCGGCGGCCTCGTGCTCACCGGCCGCGTCCAGGGCCATCGCGGCCTCGGTGTGGTCCCAGGGGTCGAGGTGGTGCCCCCGGAACCAGGGGATCGCGCCGTCCTCCCGCTGCACGGCGAGGATGCCGCGGACGGTCGCGGCGGCCTGCTCGGCGGTGAGGACCCCGGGCAGGACGAGGTGTTCTGTCCGGGGAGTGGTCACTTGGCGGCCGCCTCGGCGTCCGAGGGGGCGTTCGTGTCGTCGCCGGCCGCGGGCAGGTGCGGTTTGGTCGCGTAGACGACGACGCTCTTGCCGATGACCGGGTTCAGCGCCTGCTCGGCGACCCGGGTGACCAGCGGCTTCTTCATGATGTCCCAGACCAGCAGCTTGTGGTACGCGCGCACCGGCAGCGCCTTGTCGTTGTCGACGCCGAACGCGCACTTCAGCCACCAGTACGGCGAGTGCAGCGCGTGCGCGTGGTGCGTGCCGTAGGGCCGGAGCCCGGCCTCCCTGATCTTCCCGACCAGTTCGTCGGCCTTGTAGATGCGGATGTGGCCGCCCTCGACCTCGTGGTAGGCGTCGGAGAGCGCCCAGCAGACCTTCTCGGGGCCGTAGCGGGGCACGGTGACCGCGATCCGCCCGCCCGGCCTGAGCACCCGCACCATCTCGGCGAGGACGCCCTTGTCGTCGGGGATGTGTTCCATCACCTCGGAGATGATGACGACGTCGAAGGACTCGTCGGGGAAGGGCAGGGCCAGGGCGTCGCCCTCCATGGCGGTGGCCGTCGCGCCCGCCGGGGCCTCACCGGCCTCCTTCATCGCCGCGAACCACTTGGCGACCTCGCGGATCTCCTCGCCGTTCTGGTCGAGGGCCACGACCCGGGCGCCGCGCCGGTAACACTCGAAGGCGTGCCGGCCGGCCCCGCAGCCGAGGTCCAGGACTCGGTCGCCCGGGGCGAGCGGGAACCGGGAGAAGTCGACGGTCAGCACGTGGCCCTGCTTTCGGGAGTGGATGCAACGTCTGCGCGGGGGGCGGCCGCCGGGCGGCCGGGGGTCGTGGCCGCGGGGTGCGCCGCGGGGCGGCGGGCGATGGCCTCGCGGTAGCGGGCCACGGTGCCCTCCGCGGCGCGCGCCCAGGTGTAGTGCCGCAGCACCCGCTCACGGCCCGCGTGGCCGAGCCGGGCCCGCAGCTCCGGGTCGCCCAGCAGTCGGCCGAGCCCGGCGGCCAGCGCGTCGGCGTCGCCCGGCGGGACCGCCAGGCAGGTCTCCCCGTCGCGCCCGGCGACCTCGGGGATCGCGCCGCCGGTGGTCGCGAGCAGCGGGGTGCCGGTGGCCATGGCCTCGGCGGCGGGCAGCGAGAAGCCCTCGTAGAGCGAGGGCACGCAGGCGACCTCGGCCGAGCGGACCAGGTCGACGAGTTCGGCGTCGGAGATGCCCTTCACGAACTCCACGGCGCCGTCGAGGCCGTACCGCTCCACGGCCTGGGCGACGGGCCCCTCGGTGGGCCGCTTGCCGACGACGACGAGGTGGGCGGCGGGGTGCTCGGTCCGCACCTTGGCGAGGGCCTCGACGAGGTACACCAGACCCTTCAGGGGGACGTCCGCGCTCGATGTGGTGACGATCCGGCCCGGCACCTGGGGCACGGCCGGATCCGGCGCGAAGAGGTCGGTGTCGGCGCCGATGTGGACGACGTGCACGCGGTCCTCGCGGACGCCGAGGTGGTCGACGATCTCCTGGCGGGAGGTGCCGGAGACGGTGAGCACGGAGGGCAGCCGGCGGGCGACCCGCTTCTGCATCCGGGTGAAGGCGTACCAGCGCCGTACCGAGTAGCGCCGCTGCCAGCCCTGGGCGGCGTCCAGCTCCAACTGCCGGTCCACGGTGATGGGGTGGTGGATCGTGGTGACGAGCGGCGCGCCTATGTCCCCCAACAGGCCGTAGCCGAGCGTCTGGTTGTCGTGGACGACGTCGAACTCCCCGGCGCGGGCGCGCAGATGGCGGCGGGCGCGCAGGGAGAACGTCAGGGGTTCGGGGAAGCCGCCGGTCCACATGGTCGCGACCTCGAGGGCGTCGATCCAGTCCCGGTACTCGTCCCGCTTCGGCGTCCGGAAGGGGTCCGGGGAGCGGTAGAGGTCGAGGCTGGGCAGCTCGGTGAGGGTGAGGCCGGGGTATCCCTCGTCGAGGACGGGGTACGGCTGTGAGCCGATGACCTCGACCCGGTGGCCGAGCCGGGCCAGCTCGCGGGACAGGTGCCGTACGTAGACGCCCTGGCCGCCGCAGAACGGGTTCCCTTTATAGGTGAGGAGCGCGATGTCGAGCGGTCGCTCGCCGTCGGCGGCGGGTTCCTTCTTGGTACCCGCCCGCCTGGCCTCAGCGGTCACTCCGGGCCCCCTTCTCCCTGCACTTTCCCGCGAGGTTACGCCGGGACGCTAATCTAGAACAAGTTACAGACTTGATCGTTCAGGAGGCTCTGAATCTACCGGCAGGTAGGGGCGGAGTGAGCAGTGGATCAGGTGATTCGCGCCACGACGCGAACCCCTGCCATGCTGTCTGATCACTCGCCCTGAGCACTGCCCTCACCGACTGTCACGGACGGGACCCATGCCTGCGGAAGCCAAGGTGGACATCAGCGCCCGGCCGGCCTCTCCCCCGCTCACCGAGCGGCAGGAGGCGCGGCGCCGCCGGATCCTGCACGCGAGCGCGCAGCTCGCCAGCCGGGGTGGTTTCGACGCCGTGCAGATGCGGGAGGTGGCCGAGTCCTCCCAGGTCGCGCTCGGCACGCTGTACCGCTACTTCCCGTCCAAGGTCCATCTGCTGGTCGCGACCATGCAGGACCAGCTGGAGCACATGCACGGGACGCTGCGCAAGAAGCCGCCGGCGGGCGAGACGGCGTCCGAGCGGGTCGCCGAGACCCTGATGCGGGCGTTCCGGGCGCTGCAGCGGGAGCCGCACCTGGCCGACGCGATGGTGCGGGCGCTCACCTTCGCCGACCGCAGCGTGTCCCCCGAGGTCGACCAGGTCTCCCGGCAGACCACGGCGATCATCCTGGACGCGATGGGGCTGACCGACCCGACCCCGGCCCAGCTCTCCGCCGTCCGCGTGATCGAGCACACCTGGCACTCGGCGCTGATCACCTGGCTCTCCGGGCGCGCCTCCATCGCCCAGGTCAAGATCGACATCGAGACGGTGTGCCGGCTGATCGACCTGACGGAGCCGGGCGGGCGGGCGTAGGCACGCGAAGACCTACGAGACGGGTTCCCTTCGCCGGTATGGTCCGGATCAGGTGATGGGGGTCGCCGTTCGGCCCAACCGCTGCCTTCCGGCCTCTCAGCCCGACCGTCGACGTCGGCACCGGCGGATGCCTCTGCATCTGCGTCACGCCTGAGTCGGCTACTCCGCTCGGACTCCCTCACTCGCCTCGTAGGCTGTTTTCAGGATAGAACGCACGGAGCGGATGAGAACCCCCCAGAACGCATTTTTTACGTTTATCCGACACCGGAGTCCGGCCGCGGGGAGAATCGCCCCATGGCACTCATCCACCGCACCACCCTCAAGCCCACCAAGGTCGAACTCCTCTCCGCCTGGCTGCCCACCCGCCCCTGGTACCACGGCCCCGCCGTACCGGAGGTGGCGAAGGCCGGCGGGTTCCGGCTCGACGACCCCGAGGGTGAGGTCGGGATCGAGTTCATGGTCGTCACCGACGGGTCGGCCGCGTACCTCGTGCCGCTCACCTACCGCGGCGCGCCGCTGGAGGGCGCCGAGCACGCGCTCGTGGGCACCACGGAGCACGGGGTGCTCGGCACCAGGTGGGCCTACGACGGCTGCCACGACCCGGTGCTGACGGCGGAGCTGCTCGCCCTGATCGAGGGCCGCGCCGAGGCGCAGGCGCAGAGCCTCACCGACACGCCCGACCGGGAGGTGGCCCGCGGGTACACCGGCGACGGCCCCCTGTCCGGGCTCGGCGCCCCCGTCGACACGGACGAGAGCACCGAGTTCGCCGTGCCGGACACCGACCTGGTGCTGCGGCTGCACCGCGTCCTGGTCCCCGGCTCGACACCCCCCGCGGACGCACTCGGCCACGTCACCGGCGCCTGGGACCACCCGGAAGGCACCCGCCCCCGCACCGTGTTCGCCACAGTGGAACCCCGCCGAACCCACCGCCCCACCTGACCTCCCCCCTCCCCCAGACACCGCCCGCCCCCGCCACCACCGGGCGGTGCCTCGCGGCCCTTGCCACGAGGCACCGCCCGGCCGCAGACCACCGCCGGTCAGCCCCTCCGCCACCCGCTCAACCCCGCGCCCCCGGCCCCCGGCCCGACCGGCCAGCCCCGCAACCCCCGCCACCGGCCCCACCGGCCACCACCGGCCAGCCCCGCAACCCCCGCCACCGGCCCCACCGGCCACCACCGGCCAGCCCCGCAACCCCCGCCACCGGCCCCACCGGCCACCACCGACCAGCCCCGCGACCCACCCCACCGGCCCCGTCATCCGCTCGCGGTCGCTGTAGGTCGGCCCTTCAGTCGGTCCCGCGGTGCCCGCCGGTCGGCCCTCCGGTCAGTCCTCCGGTCAGTCCTCCGGAGGGAAGACCGGTTCTCCGGTGTCCAGGAGGGTGATCGTGATCGCCTCCACCGGGCAGTTCTCCGCCGCGTCGAGGATCCTGCCGTTGGCGTCCGTCTCCGGGTCCACGGGGTGGGACTGCATGGCGGAGTCGAGGCGGAAGGAGCCGGTGGCGCGGTGGACGCACTGGGCCGAGCCGATGCAGATCGACCGGTCGACCTCGACGTGCCAGCGGTCACCCATGGCCCGTCACGCCTCCCACCCGGCCGGCAGATGGATCATCTTGTGCTCCAGGAACTCGCCGTACCCCTCCGGCCCGAACTCCCGCCCCAGACCGGAGTTCTTGTAGCCGCCGAACGGCCCGAGCATGTCGAGGCTGAAGGTGTTGACCGAGTACGTGCCGGTACGGACCTGGCGTGCGACCTCGACGCCGTGCGCCACGTCCGCCGTCCACACGCTGCCGCTCAGCCCGTAGTCCGAGTCGTTCGCGATCTTCAGGGCCTCCGACTCGTCGCCGTAGGGGAGCAGGCAGATCACCGGCCCGAAGATCTCCTCGCGGGCGATCCGCATGGAGTTGTCGACGTCACCGAAGAGCGTCGGCTCGACGTACCACCCCTTGTCGAGGCCCGCCGGGCGCCCGCCGCCGGTGAGTATCTTCGCGCCCTCCTCCAGCCCGATCCGGATGTAGTCCAGGTTCCGCTGCTGCTGGCGCCGGGCGACCAGCGGCCCCACCTGGGTGGCCGGGTCGAGTGGATCGCCGACCTTCAGGGCGCTCGCGGCGGCGGCGAAGGCTTCGGCGAACTCGTCGTAGCGGGAGCGCGGGACGAGGATGCGGGTCTGGGCGACGCACGCCTGCCCGTTGTTCATCCAGGCGGCCGGGACGATCCCGGCGACGGCGGCGGACACGTCGGCGTCCGGCAGCACGACCGCCGCCGACTTGCCGCCCAGCTCCAGGGTCACCCGGGTGAGGTTCCGCGACGCGACCTCCATCACCCGCCGACCGGCGGCCACCGACCCGGTGAACGAGACCTTGTCGACGCCGGGGTGGGACACCAGGTACTCGCTCACCTCCCGGTCCGCCGGCAGGATGGACAGCACCCCGTCCGGCAGCCCGGCCTCCCTGGTGATCTCGCCCAGGATGTACGCGTCCAGCGGGGACTCCGGGGAGGGCTTCAGCACCACCGTGCAACCGGTGAGCAGCGCGGGGGCGAGCTTGGCGGCGGCGACGAACTGGGGCACGTTCCACGGCACCACGGCGGCCACCACCCCGACCGGCTCCCGCCGCACCAGGATCCTCCCGAGCACGCCGTCGCGCGTCTCCTCGTACGTGAAGTCGCGCGCCACCCTGATCGCCGCGTCCCACACCATCATCGCGCCGAGCGCCTGCGCGAGGACGCTCCAGGAGTACGGGGAGCCGTTCTCGGAGGAGATCACCCGCGCGATCTCCTCGTGCCGTACGGCGATCGCGTCCTTGATCCGGGTGACGACCTCGATCCGCTCGTCCAGCGTCATCCGCGGCCAGGGCCCCTCGTCGAAGGCCCGCCGGGCCACCGCCACCGCCCGGTCCACGTCCTCCCGCGAGGCGTGCGGCACCCGCCCGAAGACCTCCTCGGTGTGCGGCGAGACCACCTCGATGACGTCCTTGCCGAGGGGGTCGGTCAACTCCCCGCCGATGAACAGCTGTCCGTGCTCCAGGAACTCGGTCATGGCGCCCCGCCACCCTTTCTGACGATGTCTCAGGACTGATACCAGTTCTAGTTCAACTAAGCCAGGGGCGCGATCGAGCAGGCTTTGAGCAGCCGTTTCCCCGCCACTCATGGCTGTCGTCAGGCCATCCGTCCCGGCCGGGCGCCCATGGAGGTGGCCGAGTCGCGCGACACTTGGCATATTGCGACCCACCCGTGTCCACACCGCGGGGGTTCTGCACGGCGTTCGACGCTCCCGGGGAGAGGCGTGCGTAAGAGGAAAGAGATGCACCGGCTGGCGGATGCGCTGATCGAGCCGCTGCGGGTTCCGGTTCCGGCGGATCCCGATGTGCTCTTCGACGCCCTCGTCGACTCCGTGAACCGGTGGCGGGGGCGCCCCGTGATCGTGCACAGGCGGTCGTTCCCCCCGTTCCTGCGCACGACCGGGATGTGGATGGAACAGCACAACCCCGACGCGGGCGTCGTCGACCACATCGTCATCGAGAAGGACGCCGCGGACTGGCACAAGCTCGTCATCTTCGGCCACGAGGTGTGGCACATGCACAAGGCGCAGTCGATCGGCCCGGAGCAGCTGGCCACCGCCGCGCGTACGGACTTCGTCGAGGCCGCCGAGAAGGAGGCCGAGAGCTTCGGGCTGCTCGTCGCCCGACGACTGCGCCCCTGGCTGCGGGCGGCTCCGGACTCCGTCTACGCGGCGCGCGGCGGCACCAGTGATCTCGCCGGCCGGATCGGCGCCGCACTCGACTACCGTGGGACGCAGCCTTGAGCGGCCTGATCAACTACGGCAGTTGCAGCGTGCTGTGGGTGGGCCTGGCGCCGAAGCTGCGCGATCTGCTCGTACACCGGCGGGATCCGTACCTGCGCGCCATCACCGCGGTGCTGGCCCTGGCCAGCCTGTGCTTCCTGCTCGGGGCCCCGCCGACCGTGGGCGTGATCAACGAGGTCGGCCACGTCCCGAACCTCGCGGCTCCGCTGACCTACGCCAGCATCACCGCCTACAGTGCCTCCTCCCTGGTCCTCGTCGTGTACTGGCAGGGCGGCCCGCGCGTGCACCGGACGGCCCGCTGCTGGATGCTCAGCTACGCCGCCGTGATCGTCGCCATCGGCATCCTGTTCGCGCTCGGGGACGCCGCCACGGAGCGCCGGTCCGACTTCGACACCTACTACGCCACCACGCCCTTCATCAGGGAAATGATCGTCCTGTACCTGGTGGCGCACCTGACGGCCGTCACCGTCACCGGCGTCCGGTCGCTGCGCTGGGCGCGGGCCGTGACCGGCCGGCTGCGCGTCGGCCTGGTGACGCTCGGCGTCGGCACCATCACCGGCGCCGGGTACAGCGTCTGCAAGCTCGTCGCCGTCGCCGCCCGCTGGAGCGGCCGCGACTGGTCGGTGCTCAGTACGGACCTCTCACCGGGGTTCGCCGGGATCGGCGCCTTCCTCAGCGTCACCGGCGTCCTCCTGCCGCTGCTGGGACGGCGCCTGACCCACTGGTACGACTCCTGGCGGACCTACCGCCGCCTGCGGCCGCTCGAACGGGAACTCGCCGACATCAACGTCCGCAGGTCCCTGCGCATGCCGCGGCCGCTCTCCCCGGGGCTCTGGCTCACCTGGCGCGAGACGAACATCCACAACGGCCTGAAAGCCCTGGAACCGCACCTCGATCACGACCTGTTCGACCGGGTGTACGCCCGGGAGAGCCGGCAGGCGGACGGCCCCCGGCGGGCGGACACCGCGGCGCTGGCGGTCACGGTCGCCACCGCCGTGCGCAGGGAGCGCGCCGGGCGGCCCGCCTTCGCGTCGCGCACGGACCACCTGCCGCTCCAGCTCCGGGTCGTGAAGAACGTGACGGACCTGGTCCACGTAGCCGACGCCCTCGCCGAGTCGGCCCCCGCTTCCCCTGCCCTCTCGGCCTCCGCCTCCGCCCCTGCTTCCGCCACCTCCGCCTCCGCCCCTGCTTCCGCCACCTCCGCCTCCGCCCCTGCTTCCGCCACCTCCGCCTCCGCCCCTGCTTCCACCGCCTCCGCCTCCGCCCTCGTGGAGCAGGCCCGCACACCCTCCGGCGCGCTGTCCCCGCGGCCCGGGGTCGAGGGGGGACCAGAGGCATGAGCTTCGTCGTCTACTCGGCGGCCGCGCTGTTAGCCGTGTCCGCCGTGCTGCTGTCACCGAAACCCAGAGCCGCGCTGCGCAACCCGCTCACGGCATCCACCAGCGCGAACCTCGCCCTTGCCGCCTGCTGTTTCACGTGTTCCGCCCCGGTCACCCTGTCCGCGGTGAACGCGGCCACCGGCGTCCCGAACTTCGGCGCGCCGCTGACCTATTCGCTGATCACCGCGTACAGCTGCTCGCTGCTCGTCCTGCTGATCACCTGGCGCGGCGGCAGTCCCGCCCGGGTGCGGCGGCTGGTCTGCCGCGTCATCGCCGGATGCGCGTTCCTCATCACCGCGATCATCGTGCTGTTCGCCCTGGCCGATGCCCCGGTCGAGCGGTTGCGGGACCTCGACACCTACTACTCGACCACGCCCGGCATGCGGGAGATGATCGCCCTCTACCTGCTCGGGCACGGGGTGTGCGCCCTGATCATGTGTGCGGTCTGCCTGAAGTGGGCGCGGACGGTGACGGGCCTGCTCCGGCGGGGACTGTGGCTGATCCTCATCGGGATCGTCGTGGACGTCGTCGGCTTCGAATTCGGCAAGATCACCGCTGTCGTCGCCCGCTGGACGGGCCACGACCTCGACTTCCTGTCCACCGACGTCGCCCCGCCGATGGCGTCCCTGGGAGCCCTGATCTGCAGCGCGGGCTTCGTCCTGCCCCGGCTGCTGCCCGCGGCCCGTGAACAGTGGCGGAGCCTGTGGGACTACCGGGAACTCGCCCCCCTGTGGGCCGCGGTGCGGGAGCTGACCACCGTCCCCAAGCCGGCGCCGTCCTGGTGGCAGTTCCCCAAGGCGTGGCTCCAGTGGCGTGAGCTGTCCATCCACGACGCGCTCCTCCAGCTGACGCCCGCCTTCGACAAGAGCGTCGGCCGCGCCGCGTACACCGCGGCTCGCGCGCGGGGCCACACGCCCGAGCAGGCCCGCGTCGTCTGCGAGGCCGCGATGGTCGTGACGGCGGCGCGCGGCGCACAGGACCCGGGCCGGGAACCCGCCCTGGACGATCCCGGCGGGGCCGACCGGTACCGGTTGCGGGCCACCGCGGGTCCCGGCACCGGGGATCTGGTGCAACTGGCCCGCGCGCTGAGGAGGTTGCCGCTCACCGGCGAGGCGAACAAGGTTACGGTGAGGGCCTCACAGGAGTGACTTGAGGAGTCTCATGCCGCGCAGAGCCGTGGTCATCGGCGCCGGAACGGCGGGCGTTCTGGCCGCAGCCGCCCTGGCCCCCGTGGTCGACGAGGTGATCGTGCTCGACCGTGACGACCTGCCCGGCGGCCCGGACCACCGCAGGGGGGTTCCCCAGGGACGGCACGCGCATCTTCTGATGGCCGGCGGCCTGGAGGCCATCGACGCGCTCGTCCCCGCGTCGGTCGACATACGGGACCATCTTCGCGACGCCGGCGCCAAGGAGATATCCCTCGCCAAGGGCATGCTCGCGCTCACCCCGGAGGGGTGGTTCCGTCGCTGGAGCCGCGACGGGCACCACATGGTCACCTGCACGCGGGCGCTCCTCGACTGGGCTGTGCGCACCGCCGTCATGAGATACCGGGGGATCAGTGTGCACCGGGCCCACGCCCGTGCCCTCCTCGGCTCGGCCGCGCGGGTGACCGGGGTGCGGGTCGCCGCCGTCGGCGGTGCCGGGTTCGCGCCGCGGTTCACCGCCCTGGAGGGGCTGCGGGTCTCGGCCGACGGTGCGGAGGCCGATCTCGCCGCGGACTTCGTGGTCGACGCGAGCGGCCGCGGGTCCCGCATCGTCACCTGGCTCGAGGAGGTGGGGATCACCGGTATCCAGGAGCGCACGCTGGACACCGGACTCGTCAACTCCACCCGGATCTTCCGGACTCCGCCCGGTGCGGAGGGATGGCCGCTGACCCTCGTCCAGCCCGATCCGTTCACCGGTGAGCCCGGCCGCAGCGGGATGGTCGTTCCGATCGAGGACGACGCGCGGGGCGCCCGCTGGATGGTCAGCTTCGGGGGTTCGCGCGGCGGGGAGCCGCCGAAGGACGAGGAGAAGTTCCTGCAGTACGCGTTCGACCTGCCGCACCCGATCGTGGGGCAGCTCGTCGCCGGAGCCGAACCGCTGACGCCCGTCTTCACCAGCCACAGCTCCAGCAATGCCCGCCGCTACCTGGAGAAGGCGCCCGCCTGGCCGGACGGGCTGGTGGTGCTGGGGGACGCCCTGGCCACCTTCAACCCGCTGTACGGACAGGGCATGTCGGTGGCGGCGCTGAGTGCTCTGGCGCTCGCTCGCACGGTGCGCGACCGGTGGGGAACGCCCGGTCTCGCCCGGCGGGCCCAGCGGGAGGCGGCCAAGCCGATCGAGGCCGCCTGGACGCTCGCCGTCAGCTCGGACGTCCTGTACCCGGGCATCGTCGGCGGCGGCCCCACGCTCGCGGACCGGATCTCGGCGAGGTACACCCGGCGGCTGGTCCGGGCGGCGACCGGTTCCTACCCGGCCGCGTCCGCCCTCTGGGACGTCACCAGCGTCAAGGCGGGCCCGCTGCGCCTGTTGCGGCCGGCGGTGGTCACGGCCGCGCTGGCCGGCCCGCCGCTCCCCCGCCTGTCGGGCCCGCCGCTCACTCGGGCGGAGCACGAGATCCTGCGCCGGCTGACCGACCGGCCACAACCGGCCACATAGCCGCCTCCGCCACCCTGGGGACCCGACCCCCCAAGCCGCCAAGACCGCCACGACCGCCGGGACCGCCACGACCGCCACGACCGCCACGACCGCCACGACCGCCGAAACCGCCGAAGCCACCGCGGCCACCGCGGCCCCTTCCGGGTCGGTCCGATCGCCGGGGGGAGCGGCGGTCCGGCGGCGGAAACCGTTTGCCCACGAGGGCGGGTGCGCGTTGGCTGGGGCGCATGACCGAACTGCGCACCGAACGCCTCGTCCTTCGCCCCTGGCGTGACGCCGACCTCGGACCCTGGGCGGTGATGAACGCCGACCCCGCGGTGCGGGAGCACCTGGGCGACGTCCTCACCCGCGAGCAGAGCGACGCCTCCGTGACACGGTTCCGGGCCGAGTTCGACCGGCGGGGCTACGGGTGGTGGGCGGTCGAGGTGCGGGCCACGGGTGAGTTCATCGGCTTCGCGGGGCTGGACGACGTCGAGGACGACCTGCCGTTCGCCGGGGTGGAGATCGGCTGGCGGCTCGCCCGGCCGGCCTGGGGCCACGGCTACGCCACCGAGGCCGCGCTGGCGGTGCTGGCCCACGGCTTCGGCGTGCTCGCGCTGCCCGAGATCCTCGCCGTGACCACGGCCGGCAACCTCCGTTCGCAGGCCGTCATGCGCCGGATCGGCATGACCCGGGACCCGGCCGGCGACTTCGACGACCCCGCCGCGCCCGAAGGACCGCTCCGTTCGAACGTGCTGTACCGGATCACGGCGGCGGACGCGGCCGCGCGGAGCGGGAACTTCACCGCACGCCGTCGGATCTGAAACCAGTTCTAGTTATAGTGAGCGGTGGCCGTGGGACGGGCGGGCGCGGAGGCGGGCTGATGACGGACAGTCGGGGCGGGGCGACGGCGGTGCGGGACCTGGGCGGGGGCGTGCGGTCCGTCGCCGTGCCCATCCCGGACAACCCGCTGGGCCACACGCTCGTCTACGTGCTCGACACCGATCGCGGTCCGGTACTGGTGGACACCGGGTGGGACGACCCCGGATCGTGGGACGTGCTGGTGGCGGGGCTGGCGGCCTGCGGCACGGGGGTTGACGAGGTGCACGGGGTGGTGATCACGCATCACCACCCGGACCACCACGGGCTGTCCGGGCGGGTCCGCGAGGCCTCCGGGGCCTGGATCGCCCTGCACGCCGCCGACGCGGCGATCGTGCGGCGGACGCGGGAGACCCGGCCCGAGCGGTGGTTCACGTACATGGTGGCGAAGCTGACGGCCGCCGGGGCGCCCGAGGAGCACATCGCGCCGTTGCGCGACGGCCGCCGACGGGGCGTGCCCGGCCTGTCGCCGGCCCTGCCCGACCGCGAGATCGTGCCCGGCGAACTGCTCGACCTGCCCGGACGGCGCGTACGGGCCGTGTGGACCCCAGGACACACCCCCGGCCATGTCTGCCTGCACCTGGAGGAGGAGCACCCCGCTCGGCTCCCGGGCCACGGACGGCTGTTCTCCGGGGACCACCTGCTTCCCGAGATCACCCCGCACATCGGCCTGTACGAGGACCCCGACGACGCCACCGTCACCGACCCGCTCGGCGACTACCTGGACTCGCTGGAACGCATCGGCCGCCTCGCCCCCGCCGAGGTGCTCCCCGCCCACCAGCACACCTTCGCCGACGCACAGGGCCGGGTCCGTGAGCTGCTGGCCCACCACGAGGAGCGGCTCACGGGACTGCTGGCCCTCCTCCAGGAGCCGCTCACACCATGGGAACTGGCGGTCCGGATGGAGTGGAACCGGCCCTGGGAGCAGATCCCCTACGGCTCGCGGAACATCGCCGTCTCGGAGGCCGAGGCCCATCTGCGGCGGCTGGTGAAACTGGGCCGGGCGGAACCGGTGCCGGGGAGCGAGCCGGTCACGTACGTCGCGGCGCGCTAGGAGACGCACGGCAAGTCGCCCTGGTGCGACCTCAGTTGACGGCACCCTCGGAGGTGACGATCAGTTCCGCCAGGTCGGCGAGCGTGGCCAGCTGCCGGGGGTTCATCTGCGGGGCGCGGGCGGCCAGCCGGACCAGGCCGCTCTCCCGCAGCCGGGACAGCGGGTCGGCCTGCGCCTCCAGGCCTTGCAGCACCGGCTGGAGCGCCTCGTACAGCGCCTCGGGCTCGTCGGCGGTGAAGAAGCCGGCCGGGAGCCCGAAGAACCGGCGCAGCCGGTCGGTGTGCTCCAGGCTCGGCAGTCCGCTCTTGCGCCACTCGCTCAGCCACTGCCTGCTGGTGCCGGCGATGGCGGCGAGTTCGCCCAGCGAGTACCGCTTGCCGTCCGGCCTGCGCCGGTTCTCGCGGATGAAGTCGAGCCGCTGGCGCACCCGTTCGGCGAGCCCGGTCTCGGGAGCCGCGCCACCGGCGAGCAGTTCGGCGACCACCGCGACCGGGATGCCGGTGCGGTGCGAGAGGTCGGCCACGTCCAGCGCCTCGGACAGCCGGCCACGGCATCCGGTCAGCTCCCCGAGCCGTTCCAGTACGCCGGCCAGCGGGGCACGGGCGTCACTCACCAAGGTCCCCCTGGACGCGTCGAAGGCCGCCCGGCGGTCGGTCGGCCGGGCAGACGCGAGGCTACCCAATCATCCGTAGGGTCCACCAGACATGACAAGGTCCGCTGCTGAATTAGGCAGTAATCGTTGACATATGACGGTTCAACAGGAAAGGATCACGATCCACCAGGCCACGGTCGAACCGAACCGCTCCGGGTGCCGCCTACGGGGGAGTGGCGGCCGGGGCGAACCGCCGCCCCGCCTCCTCCCCGCGAAGGTGAGGCGAACCGATGCCGCAGCCCGTCCTGCTCCTCGGCGCCGGCCGTCGCCGCGCCTACGACGAGTTCGCGCTGGCCCGCGTCGCCGCGGCCCGCCCGGTGCTGCTGGTGGACGCCGCACCGCCCGCCTGGGCGCGCTCCCATCTGGCCGGTCACCTCGCCGCGGACCCCGGCAAGGACGGGGCGACGGCGTCGGCGGTGGTGCGGTTCGCGGCCCGGCACCGGGTCCGCGGGGTGCTGACCCTCACGGACGAGTACGCGGTCGCCGCCGCCACGCTCGCCGCCCAGCTGGGGCTGCCCGGCCTGTCCCCCGCCGCGGCCGCCGCCTGCGCGGACCCGGCCGCCCTGCGCGCCTTGCCGGCCGGGCGCGGCGTGCCCGCCGACGACCCCGCCGACCACCCCGGCGCGCCCCGCGTGTGCGCGGAGACCGTCGTCCTGGACGGCGAGATCCGGATCGCCGCGATCACCCGTACGACCCTGGGCCCGGCGCCCGCCCGGCAGCCGCTGCGGCACACCGTGCACGCCCACGACGGCCTGCTGCACAACCGCTTCCTGCGGCTGGCCGTCGACCGCACCGTGCACGCCCTCGGCGTCGACCGGGGTGTCCTGCACATCGGCTTACGGCTCACCGACCGCGGCCCCCGGGTCACCGACGTCACCCCGCACCCGCCCGGCGACCTGATCCCGCTCCTCGTCAGGCGGGCCACCGGCGTCGACCTGGCGCAGGCCGCGGCGGCGCTGGCCACCGGCGAGCTGCCCGACACCACGCCGACCCGGCAACGGGCGGCCGCGGTCCAGTTCGCCCACCCCACCGTCACCGGCCGCCTCGACCACCTGGAACTCTCCCCCGACGCCGCCCGGGAGCGCGGCGCCGACCGCATGATCCTCACCCAGGACCCCGGCACCGACGTCACCGTCGCCGACCGCCTCGCCCTCTGGGCAGCCGTCGGCGACACCCTGCCCGACTGCGAGGACGCCCTGCGCCGCATGAGCCGCCACCTGACAGCGGTGGTCGTACCCCTGGCGACGGCGGCGTAGCCGTCCGCCGGGCGGCGGCGCAGCAACCGTGCGGCGCCGCGGCGACCGACCAGCGGTGCCGGGGCGTGGCGCCCGTCCGGTCCACGCGAGGCAAGTGGGCGTCGTGCCGTGGTCCGGTGGGTCGTACCCGCACAGCCGCCTCTCAGGCGTTGCGGACCGGCCGGTAAAGTAGCCGGGTCGTCAGCGCCCGTACGGGAGGAAGCCGGTGCAAACCCGGCGCCGTCCCGTCCCCCGCCTCCTTCCCCGGTTCCCGGCTTCGCCCGCACCGGGTGCGGGACGGCGAGCGGGACCGCCCCGTGCGGGACGTTGATCGGCTCATGTGCGCCGGCGCCGCCGTCGTACGGCACCGTCGAGGTTTCACGGAGCCGGGTCGCCGGGGTGTCCCGCGCTGCCCGGCTCCCCGCAGGGAGAGGCACCCGCCGACCATGAACGTCCTCCGCCGCAGCGCCGCGGTGCTGGCCGCAACCGCCGTCATCGGCGTGGCCGCACCCACGATCACCGCGACGGCCGCGGACGCCGCGTCCCCGTCCCCGGCCGCCCCGGCGGCGCTCCCCTCGGGGCTGTTCGGCGACTCGGACCCCAAGTACGACGGCGTCTGGCGCCAGTCCCTCGCCCTGCTCGCCCAGCACACGGCCGGTGAGACCCCGGCCGCCGAGGCGGTGGACTGGCTGGCCGGGCAGCAGTGCGCGGACGGCTCGTTCGCCCCGTTCCGCGCCGACCCGACGGCGGCGTGCGACGCGAAGACGGCGGTCGACACGAACAGCACAGCGGCCGCCGTACAGGCGCTGGCGGCGGTCGGCGGACACGGCGGTGCCGTGGACCGGGCCGTGGGCTGGCTGAAGGCCCGGCAGAACGAGGACGGCGGCTGGGGATACGCCCAGGGCTCGCCCAGCGACACCAACTCCACCGGCGTGGTCGTCGGCGCGCTCGCCGCGGCCGGCGCGAGCGCGGACAGGTCACCGTACGACCTCCTCGCACAGTGGTCGATCCCCTGCGGCCAGGACGGCGGCGGCGCACTCGCCTACCAGCCCGGCAAGAAGGGGAAGCTGACCGCCAACGCGGACGCCACCGCGGCGGGGGTGCTGGGCGCCCTCGGCAAGGGGTTCGTGACGACGGCCGGGAAGACCCCGGCCGAGGCACCTGCCTGCGCCGACCCCGGCTCCGGCTCGAAGGCGCTGACGCGCGCCGAGGTGGCCCGCAACGGCGCCGCGTACCTGGCGGACGCGATGGCGGCCAAGGGGTACCTCGTCACCGCGCTCGCCGGTGCCGCGCCGCAGCCGGACTACGGCAACACCGCCGACGCGGTCGTCGCGCTGGCCGCTCAGGGCTGGACGCGGCAGGCGCGCAAGCCGTACGCCTGGCTCACGGCCCATGCCGCACCGTGGGCGAAGCAGAGCGGGCCCGCGGCCTACGCCGAACTCGTCCTCGCCGCGCACGCGATGGGCGCGGACCCGCGCGACTTCGGCGGCACCGACCTGGTGGCGGCCCTCGACGCGACCGGACCGGCACCGCGGCACACGGAGTCGAAGACAGAGGCGAAGACAGGGGCGAAGAAGGACGGCGGGAAGTCGTCGGGCACGAGCGTCTGGTGGTTCGTCGGGACGTGCCTCGTCGCCGGCATCGGCATCGGCTTCCTGTTCAGCGGCCGCCGGAAGCGGCAGCTGTGACCGCGGCCCGCCGCGCGGCCCCCCTGCTCCTGGCCGTGCTGCTGCTGGCGGCCTGGGGTCCGGCGGGGCGGGCCGAGGCCGCCGGCTACCGGTACTGGTCCTTCTGGGAGCGGGACGGCGCGCGCTGGACGTACGCCACGCAGGGACCGTCCACGGCGCAGCCTGCCGACGGCGCGGTGGAGGGGTTCCGCTTCGCGGTGAGCGAGGACTCCGGCGACGCGTCGCAGCCGCGCGGGACCGCGGACTTCCGGACCATCTGCGCCGGTACCGACGCGGTCCGGGGGAAGAAGCGGGTGGCGCTGGTCCTCGACTTCGGTACGGCGGCGGACGCGCCGTCCGGCGAGCGGCCGCCGGCGCGGCGGACGGCGTGCGCCGTGGTGTCCGGCGCCGCGACGTCGGCGGATGCGCTGGCCTCGGTGGCGAAGCCGCTGCGGTACGACACGAACGCGTTGCTGTGCGCGATCGCCGGGTATCCCGCGAAGGGCTGCGGGGAGCAGGTGACGGCGGGCTCGGGCGGGTCGGGGCGTTCGCCGGCCTCGGGGGGTTCGCCGACCTCGGGGGGTTCGGCGGACGGCGGGCCGTCGGTGGGGCTGCTGGCCGGGGCGGGGGTGGTCGTGGTGCTGGCGGCGGGGGCGTTCTGGCAGGCGCGGCGGCGCCGGGATGCCTGATCGTCACCGTCCGGATGCGCCGGGGCCGGTCGCGCCCGCGCGGCGGGGCCGCGCACGGGCGGGGGCGGGCGCGGCGGCACCCCGGGAACGCGGGCGGGTGAAACCCCCCGTCCCCCGGCGCCGTCGCCGTTCCTCCGTGCACCCCGGCGCCTGGTGGATCTGGTCGCTCTCCCTCGGGGTGGCCGCTTCCCGTACCTCCAACCCCCTGCTCCTCGCCCTCCTCGTCGCGGTCACCGCGTACGTCGTGGCCTGCTGCCGCGTGCCGTCCCCCTGGTCGCGTTCCTACGGCGCCTTCGCCAGGCTCGCCCTCGCGGTCCTGCTCGTCCGGCTCGCGTTCACCGTGGTCCTCGGCTCGCCCGTGCCCGGTGCGCACACCCTCGTCACCCTCCCCGAAGTGCCCCTCCCGCACTGGGCGCAGGGCATCCGGCTCGGCGGCCGGGTCAGCGCCGAGGCGCTCGTCTTCTCCCTCTACGACGGCCTCAGGATCGCCACCCTGCTGATCTGCGTCGGCGCCGCGAACGCGCTCGCGCAGCCGGCCCGGCTGCTGAAGTCGCTGCCCGGGGCGCTGTACGAGATGGGCGTGGCGGTGGTCGTCGCGCTCACCTTCGCGCCGCATCTCATCGCCGACGCCCAGCGGTTGCGGGCCGCCAGGAGACTGCGGGGCCGTCCCGACGCCGGTGTCCGCGGGCTGCTCCAGGTGGGACTGCCGGTGCTGGAGGGGGCGTTGGAACGTTCGGTCGCCCTGGCCGCCGCGATGGACGCGCGCGGTTACGGCCGCAGCGCCGACGTGCCCGCCCTGGTCCGCCGGACGACGGCCGCGCTCACCCTCGGCGGGCTGCTCGCGGTGTGCGCGGGAACGTACGGGCTGCTCGGCGTGGACGGTGGCGGCTACGGGCCGCCGATGCTGCTGGCCGGGACGGGTGCCGCGCTGGCCGGGCTGCGGCTGGGGGGTCGGCGTTCGCTGCGGACCCGCTACCGGCCCGATCCGTGGGACGCGCGGGCCTGGCTGGTGTCCGGGGCGGGGGCGGCCGTGGCCGGGCTGCTCGCGCTCGCCGGGGCCCGCGACCCGGACGCGCTGCACCCCGGGGTCGTACCGCTGGTCGCCCCGACGCTGCCGCTGTGGCCGGCGGCGGCCGTGCTGCTGGGGCTGCTGCCCGCACTGACCGTTTCGAAGGAGGGGCCGTCGTGATCCGCTTCGAGGATGTCTCCGTGACCTACGAGGGCGCCGCCGGGCCGGCCGTCCGGGGCGTCGACCTCGAGGTGCCGGAGGGTGAACTCGCGCTGCTCGTGGGGCCGTCGGGGACCGGCAAGTCCACGGTTCTCAACGCCGTGAGCGGTCTGGTGCCGCACTTCACCGGGGGGACCCTGCGCGGGCGGGTGACGGTCGCGGGGCGGGACACCCGGACGCACCGGCCGCGTGAACTGGCCGATGTGGTGGGCACGGTGGGACAGGATCCGCTCGCGCACTTCGTGACCGACACGGTGGAGGACGAACTCGCTTACGGGATGGAGTCGTTGGGGATCGCCCCGGCGGTGATGCGGAGGCGGGTGGAGGAGACCCTCGATCTGCTCGGGCTCGCCGAGCTGCGGGACCGGCCGATCGCGACCCTCTCCGGCGGGCAGCGGCAGCGGGTGGCGATCGGGTCGGTGCTCACCCCGCACCCCCGGGTCCTGGTCCTCGACGAGCCGACCTCGGCGCTGGACCCGGCAGCCGCGGAGGAGGTGCTGGCCGTGCTCCAGCGGCTGGTGCACGACCTGGGGACGACGGTCTTCATGGCGGAGCACCGGCTGGAGCGCGTGGTGCAGTACGCCGACCGGGTCGTGCTGCTGGCGGAGGCGGGGGCGGCGCCGGTGACCGGCACCCCCGCCGAGGTGATGGCCGTGTCGCCGGTGTGTCCGCCGGTGGTGGAACTGGGACGGCTGGCCGAGTGGGCCCCGCTGCCCCTGACGGTACGGGACGCCCGCCGCCGAGCGACCCCCCTGCGCGAGCGCCTCGCCGACCGCTCCCTGGGCCGCCCGGACGGACGGACACCGGCACAGCGCGGCGACCGAATCCCCCGCCAGCCCGAGCGCACGCCGAAGCAGCCCGCCCCGCAGGCACCGCGGCACACCACCGCGCAGGGCCCGGGGCTGACCACTGAACAGACCGCGGGGCACACCACCGCGCAGGGCCCGAGGCACACCACCGCGCAGGGCCCGGGGCTGACCACCGAACAGACCCCGGGGCACACCACCGAACAGACCCCAGGGCTGACCACCGAACAGACCACGGGGCACACCACCGAACAGACCCCGGGGCTGACCACCGAACAGACCCCGGGGCACACCACCGGGCGGGACCCCGTGCAGCCCAGCGTGTACCCCCTCGGCCGGCCCACCGGGCGATCCCCGGAAAACCCCTTTGAGCAGGCCCCCGTGCACCCCGGCGGGCCACCCCGGAAGCAATCCGGCGCCACCCCGGCGGGGTTTGCCGTGCGGGTGTTGAAGCGGCTCGGGGGGCGGGTTCCGGAGGGGCTCGGCGCGGGGTCCCCCGAGCAGGGGGCGGCGGTGGGGGCGGCGGCCGAGGTTCGGGGGCTTGCCGTGCGGCGGGGGCGGGTGGACGCGCTTCGGTGGGTCGATCTCGACGTCGCGCCCGGTGAGACGCTCGCGCTCATGGGTCGTAACGGCGCCGGGAAGTCCACACTCCTCAGCGCCCTGGTCGGGCTGGTCGCGCCGGATTCCGGGTCGGTCCTGGTCGGCGGCGCCGTCCCGCACCGCACCCGCCCGCGGGATCTCGTACGCCTGGTCGGCCTGGTCCCGCAGGAACCCCGTGACCTGCTGTACGCCGACACGGTCGGCGCCGAGTGCGCGGCCGCCGACCAGGACGCGGGGGCGGCGCCGGGGACCTGCCGGGAGCTGGTGTCCGGGCTGCTGCCCGGGGTCGCCGACGGCACCCACCCGCGTGATCTGTCCGAGGGGCAGCGACTGGCGCTCGCGCTGGCCGTCGTACTGACCGCAAGGCCGCCGCTGCTCCTCCTCGACGAGCCGACGCGGGGTCTGGACTACGCGGCGAAGGCCCGGCTCGTCGGGGTGCTGCGGGCGCTCGCCACGGACGGGCACGCGATCGTGCTGGCCACCCACGACGTGGAGCTGGCCGCCGAGCTCGCGCAGCGGGTGGTGCTGATCGCGGAGGGCGAGGTGATCGCGGACGGCCCGACGGAGGAGATCGTGGTCTCCTCGCCGTCCTTCGCACCTCAGGTGACGAAGATCCTCGCGCCCCAGCGGTGGCTCACCGTGGCGCAGGTGCGCGCGGCACTGGCGGAGGCCCCGGCATGAGCGGCCCGGTCCGGCTCGGCCCACGCTCCCTCGCCGCGCTGCTGCTCGTCAGCGCCGTCGGCGTGGTCGCGATCGGCTGGCCCTTCCTCGCCCCGCCCTCCTCCCGGATCGCCTCGCACGCCCAGGACGCCCCGTGGCTCTTCGCGGGCCTGCTGGTGCTGCTGGTCGCGGTGCTGGCGGCGACGATCTCGGAGTCCGGGCTCGGCCCGAAGGCGGTGGCCATGCTGGGCGTGCTGGCCGCGACCGGGGCGGCGCTGCGGCCGGTCGGCGCGGGCACCGCCGGGATCGAGCCGATGTTCTTCCTGATGGTGCTCAGCGGGCGGGTGCTCGGGCCGGGCTTCGGGTTCACTCTGGGCTCGCTCACGATGTTCGCGTCGGCGCTGCTCACCGGCGGGGTGGGACCGTGGCTGCCGTTCCAGATGCTGGCGATGGGCTGGTTCACGATGGGGGCCGGGCTGCTGCCGTGGCCCGGCCGGCTGCGCGGGCGGCCGGAGCTCGCCCTGCTCGCGGTCTACGGCTTCGTGGCCGCGTTCGCCTACGGCACGGTCGTGGACCTGGCCGGCTGGCCGCTGCTCGCGGGCACCGCCTCCGGCATCGCCTTCGACCCGCACGCCGGGCCCGCCGCCAACCTGGCCCGTTTCCTCGCCTACAGCCTGGCCACCGCCATGGGCTGGAACCTGGGCCGGGCCCTGTGCACGGTCGTCCTCACCCTGGTCCTCGGCCCGGCCCTGCTGCGGGCGCTGCGCCGGGCGACCAGGAGGGCCGCCTTCGAGACCGCGGTCACATTCGACGGCCCCGGCCGGTGAAGCGCCCCACATGACGCAGGTCACCTACGATCCGGAACAGTAGTCACACTTTTCCGTTATGTCCGTTTCGGGAACCTCGCTGACCTGCGGTTTGAGAGCCACGCCACATGGCGGACGAACACCTCCTATGCGACCACCACTAGTAAAAGGGGTGATTGCGGACGGTTTTCCGGCCTGCTTCTCTGGACGACGTCGCCAGGCACCACGGCTTCCGGAGCACAGGCCACCACGGCTTCCGGAGCGCGGCGACCCCCTGCCCCCGACGAACGAGGTTCTCCGTGTCCGTGTCCATCATCCGCCGCATCGCCGCCCCGAAGAAGGTCCTGACCGCCGCCGCCGTGGCCGCCGCCACCGCCGGTATGGCGCTGAGCGCGGCGCCCGCCCAGGCCGCCACCACCTCGGCCTCTTCCGCGCAGGCGATCGCGCACAAGATGATTCCGGACGCCGCGCAGTTCAACGCGTTCAGCAAGATCGTCTCGCACGAGAGCGGCTGGAACCCCTCCGCCACCAACTCCTCCTCCGGCGCCTACGGCCTGGTCCAGGCCCTGCCGGGCTCGAAGATGGCGTCCGCCGGTTCCGACTGGAAGACCAACCCGGCCACCCAGATCAAGTGGGGCCTGGACTACATGAACTCCCGCTACGGCAGCCCCACCGCCGCCTGGAGCTTCTGGCAGGCCAACGGCTGGTACTGAGCCGCCCGGCCCGCTCCCCCGGCACCGGCACCCTCCCCCCTCGGGGGCGAGGGTGCCGACGCATGTCCGGACGTGGTGGACTGATCCCCGGAGCACACCGGGCCCGCCCGACACACCCCCGGAGGAACGATGTCCGCGGTGACACCGAACCGCGACGACCCCGAGACCCGCGGAGTGCGGCTGGTGGTCGTGCTGCTGGCGCTCATGACGGTGAGCGGCCTGATCGACGCGGTCAGCTATCTCGGTCTCGGCCACGTCTTCACCGCCAACATGACCGGCAACATCGTGATCCTCGGCTTCGCCGCCGCCGGGGCACCCGGCTTCTCCGTCCCGCACTCCGCGACGTCCCTGGCCTGCTTCGTGGTGGGCGCAACGGTGGGCGGCCGGGTCGCGGGCCGGTTCGGCGGCGGTTCCCGGCGGACGTGGACACGGGTGATCCTGGTGGCGGAGGCGGCCCTGCTGGCCGGGTCCGCCGTGCTGGCCTTCGTCCGGCCGCCCTCCGCAGCGACCACCTACTCCCTCATCGCGCTGACCGCCTTCGCCATGGGCCTGCGCAACGCGAACGTCCGCAAGCTGGGCGTGCCCGACCTGACGGCGACCACGGTCGTGACGACGACCCTGACCGGCCTGGTCTCCGAGTCCAGGTTCGGCGACGCCACCAGCAGCCGCTCCCGGCGCCGCGCCACCGCGGTCCTCGCGCTGGTCGGCGGGGCCGTGCTGGGCGCCTGGCTGGTCCTCCACCACGGCCTGGGCATTCCGCTGCTGGCCGCGGCGGCGGTCTCCGGGGTGTTCGCGGTGGCCGCGTCCGGGCGGGAGTGAGTGGCCGCGTCCGGGCGGGAGTGAGTGGCCGCGTCCGGGCGGGAGTGAGACGGCGTCTCGGGGGAGGCAGGAACGGGGCGTAGGGGTTGCTCCTGCCTCCCTCGGGACGGGCCGGCGGCGCCGGGAGCCGTCGGCCCGGGTCTCAGGACGTGCTGACCTGGAGGTGCTTCACGCCGTTGATCCACGCCGAGCGGAGCCGGTCCGGATCGCTCACCAGGCGCAGGTCCGGCATCGCGTCGGCGATCGCGTTGAAGATCAGGTCGATCTCCAGGACGGCCAGGGACTTGCCGAGGCAGTAGTGCGGGCCACCGCCGCCGAAGCCGAGGTGGGGGTTGGGGTCGCGGGTGATGTCGAAGGCGTCGGGGTCGGTGAAGACCTCGGGGTCGTGGTTGGCGGAGGCGTAGAAGACGCCGACCCGGTCGCCCTTGCGGATCAGCTTGCCGCCCAGTTCGGTGTCCTGGGTGGCGGTCCGCTGGAAGGAGTTGACCGGGGTGGCCCAGCGGACGATCTCCTCGGCGGCGGTCGCCGGGCGCTCGCGCTTGTAGAGGTCCCAGGCCTCGGGGTGGGTGAGGAAGGCGTGCATGCCGTGGGTGATGGCGTTGCGGGTGGTCTCGTTGCCGGCCACCGCGAGCATCAGCACGAAGAAGCCGAACTCGTCGGAGTTCAGGTTGCCCTCGTCCTCGGCCGCGACCAGCGTGGAGACGATGTCCTTGGCCGGGCACTGCTTGCGGTCCGCGGCCATGTTCATCGCGTAGGCGATCAGCTCGGTGGCCGACTCGGCGCCGATCTCCTCGGTGATCGCGTACTCCGGGTCGTCGTACGAGATCATCTTGTTGGACCAGTCGAAGATCTTGGCCCGGTCGTCCTGGGGGATGCCGATCAGTTCCGCGATCGCCTGGAGGGGGAGCTCGCAGGCGACCTCGGTGACGAAGTCGAAGGGGCCCGAGTGGGCGCGGGCGGCCTCGGTGATCGCCCCGGCCCTGGCGCGCAGCCGTTCCTCCAGGGCGCGGATGGAACGCGGGGTGAAGCCGCGCTGGATGATCTGGCGGACCCGGGTGTGCTCCGGCGGGTCCATGTTCAGCAGGATCAGCCGCTGGGCGTCGATCGCGTCCCGCTGCATGTGCTCGCCGAAGCGGATGATCGCCGTGTTGAGCCAGGACGAGAAGATCTCCGGGTGCGTGGAGACGTACTTGACGTCCGCGTGCCGGGTGACGGCCCAGTAGCCGTCGTCCGCGAACCCGGCGAGGCCGTGCGGCTGTCGGATCCAGCGGACCGGTTCCGCCCGGCGCAGCTCGGCGAACTCCGGGAGCGGCACGCGGTGATGGAGCAGGTCGGGGTCGGTGAGGTCGAACCCGTCGGGCAGCGCGGGACAGGGCATTGGCGACTCACTCCCACCGTGTACGAGCCTGGGCAACAGTTCTGACGGTCCATCAGGAAGGGCCGGTCGCCGTGACGGTAGTAACGGGTTCTACAAGTCGCAAGAGGCGCGGTCACCCCAATTGCGTGCACCCCCCTTGCGGTTGCGGACGGGCTGTCAGCAGACTGCACACAGAACTAGTACGCGTTCTAGTTCTGCGTGGCGGGCCGGGCCGGGACGCCCCTGCGCCGCGCGGGTGACCGAGGAGAGGACCGAGCCCCCATGGCCGCGGAACCCGTGATCGTCGAAGCCGTACGCACCCCCATCGGCAAGCGCGCCGGCGCGCTGGCCAACCTCCATCCCGCCTACCTCCTGGGCGAGACCTACCGTGAGCTCCTCGGCCGTACCGGCATCCCCGCCGACGCGGTCGAGCAGATCGTCGGCGGTACGGTGACCCACGCCGGGGAGCAGTCCATGAACCCCGCGCGCACGGCCTGGCTGACCATGGGGCTGCCGTACGAGACCGCGGCCACCACCGTCGACTGCCAGTGCGGCTCCTCGCAGCAGGCCTCGCACATGACCGCCAACATGATCGCCGCCGGGGTCGTCGACGTCGGGATCAGCTGCGGGGTCGAGGCCATGTCACGGGTGCCGCTGGGCTCGGGCTCCAAGCACGGACCGGGCAAGCCGTTCCCCGACGAGTGGCACGTCGACCTGCCCAACCAGTTCGAGGCCGCCGAGCGGATCGCCCGTAACCGCGGCCTGACCAGGCAGGACGTCGACGCCCTCGGGCTGCTCTCGCAGGAGCGGGCGGCGCACGCCTGGGCCGAGGAGCGCTTCAAGCGGGAGACCTTCGCCGTACAGGTGCCGACGACGGAGGAGGAGCAGCACGCCGGGCAGGGCATGTGGCGGCTCGTGGACAGGGACGAGGGGCTGCGCGACACGTCCGCGGAGGCGCTGGCGGGCCTGAAGCCCGTCATGCCCACCGCGATCCACACCGCGGGCAACTCCTCGCAGATCTCCGACGGCGCCGCCGCGATCATGTGGGCGTCGAAGCGGATGGCGCGCGCCCTCAAGCTCCGCCCCCGGGCCCGGATCGTCGCCCAGGCCCTGGTCGGCGCCGATCCGCACTTCCACCTGGACGGCCCGATCGACGCCACCCGGGCGGTGCTCGGCAAGGCCGGGATGACCCTCAAGGACATCGACCTGGTCGAGATCAACGAGGCGTTCGCCTCGGTGGTGCTCAGCTGGGCGCAGGTCTTCGGGCAGAACCTGGACAAGGTCAACGTCAACGGCGGCGCGATCGCCCTCGGCCACCCGGTGGGGGCCACCGGCGCCCGGCTCATCACCACCGCCCTGCACGAGCTGGAGCGCACGGACAAGGAGTTCGCCCTGATCACGATGTGCGCGGGCGGCGCCCTGGCGACCGGCACGATCATCCAGCGGCTGTAGGGGACGAGGCGAGCCGGCTCCGCGGGAGCGGGGACGGAATCCCCGGGCGTGGGGACGGGACCCCCGGGCGCGCGCATGGTTGCGTCCCGGTTGCGCGACAAAGATCACACTGCGGGGTCCGCATGAGACCACGGGAGCGGGCAGAAGCACCTGGGTAGAGCACATTTAGTTGCACCATGCAGCGATGCGCCCACGCGACGTAACGGGACCAAGTGCTCCTATCGTCGCTTACCGACCCGTCCGGCGCCGTACGGGCCACGCCCCTGTCCCCGACGAAAGGTAGGCGAGCCCCGTTTTGGCGACCGTCACCACCGTCACCCCGTCCGTCAAGGTCCCCGGCCCCCGCCCGGCCGCGTCCGCTCCCACCGTCACCGACCCCGCGCTGGTGAAGCGCGCCGTCAAGGCGGCGGCACTGGGCAACGCCATGGAGTGGTTCGACTTCGGCGTCTACAGCTACATCGCGGTGACCCTCGGGAAGGTCTTCTTCCCGTCCGGAAACCCGACCGCGCAGTTGCTGTCGACGTTCGGCGCCTTCGCCGCGGCCTTCCTGGTCCGCCCGCTGGGCGGCATGGTCTTCGGCCCGCTCGGCGACCGCGTGGGCCGCCAGAAGGTCCTCGCCCTCACCATGATCATGATGGCGGCGGGCACCTTCGCGATCGGCCTGATCCCCTCCTACGCGGCGATCGGCGTGGGCGCGCCGATCCTGCTCCTCGCCGCCCGCCTGGTGCAGGGCTTCTCCACCGGCGGCGAGTACGCGGGCGCGTCCACGTTCATCGCCGAGTACGCGCCGGACAAGCGGCGCGGCTTCTTCGGCAGCTGGCTGGAGTTCGGCACGCTGGCCGGCTACATCGGCGGCGCGGGCCTGGTGACGCTCATGACGGCGCTGCTCTCTCCCCACGACCTGACGTCCTGGGGCTGGCGCGTCCCGTTCCTGATCGCGGGCCCGATGGGCATCGTCGGCCTCTACCTGCGGATGCGCCTGGAGGAGACCCCCGCGTTCGCGGCCGAGATGGCCAAGGCCGAGAAGTCCCGGCCCAAGGTCCCCCTCCGGGAGATGATCACGGGTCAGTGGAAGGCCCTGCTCCTGTGCATGGCCCTGGTCCTGGTCTTCAACGTCACGGACTACATGCTGCTGTCGTACATGCCGAGCTACCTGACCAGCGAGCTGAAGTACGACGAGACGCACGGCCTCCTCGTGGTCCTCGGCGTGATGGTGCTGATGATGATCGTCCAGCCGTTCGCCGGAGCGCTCACCGACCGGGTGGGGCGCCGCCCGGTCATCGCCGCGGGCTGTGCGGGCTTCCTCGCCCTGTCCGTCCCGGCCCTGCTGCTGATCCGCCAGGGCAGCCTGCTCGCCGTCGCCCTCGGCATGGGCGCCCTGGGCCTGCTCCTGGTCTGCTTCACCGCGGCGATGCCGGCGGCCCTGCCGGCTCTCTTCCCGACCCGGGTGCGCTACGGCTCGCTGTCGATCGGCTTCAACGTCTCGGTCTCCCTCTTCGGCGGCACCACCCCGCTGGTGGTGACGGCCCTGATCGGGATGACCGGCAACATGATGATGCCCGCGTACTACATGATGGCGGCGGCCGTGATCGGCGGCTTCGCGGCCTGGCGCATGTCGGAGACGGCCGGAAAGCCCCTGCCGGGCTCGGCACCCGCCGTGGAGGAGAGCGCCTGAGCCGCACCCGCGAGGGGCTGTCCCTCGCGGGGCAGCCCCTCGCGGGACGCGGGCTGTATCGACGTGCGGCTCCGCCACGGGGCGCGCCCAGCCCCCACCGGCCCGCACCCGCCCCGTACGTCGCGCAGCGCCGTACGTCGCCGTCGGACTCGCCCCCGCCCGCCGGGACGCCGATGGAACGCTGACTAGTGCTATCCAGGTAGCTGCAAGCGCGCAGCTACCCGAACAGGCGAAAGGCAGCGGACGCATGAGCGGCTCTCAGCTCTGGGACGACGTCGACTTCTACTTCACCAGCCATCTGTCACCGGACGACGAGGCACTCCAGGCGGCCCTGCGCGAGAGCGAGGCGAACGAGCTGCCGCACGTCAACGTCACCGCCAACCAGGGCAAGCTGCTCCAGCTCCTCGCCCAGATCCAGGACGCCCACACCATCCTCGAGATCGGCACCCTCGGCGGCTACAGCACCATCTGGCTGGCCCGCGCCCTGCCCGCCGACGGCAGGCTGATCTCGCTCGAGTACAGCGCCCGGCACGCCGAGGTGGCGGTCCGCAACATCGCCCGCGCCGGACTCGACCGGCTGGTCGAGGTGCGGGTCGGCCCGGCCCTGGAGTCGCTGCCCAAGCTCGCCGACGAGAACCCGGCCCCCTTCGACCTGGTCTTCATCGACGCCGACAAGGCCAACAACCCGCACTACGTCGAGTGGGCGCTGCGGCTCACCCGGGCCGGCAGCCTCATCGTCGTCGACAACGTGGTGCGCGGCGGCCGGGTGGTGGACGCCGACAGCGCCGAGCCCGACGTGGTCGGCACCCGCGCCGCGATCGAACTGATCGCCGCCCACCCACGCCTGAGCGGCACGGCGATCCAGACGGTCGGCAGCAAGGGCTACGACGGCTTCGCCCTGGCCCGTGTCCTGGCGTGAGCGCCCGTATCAACCCTCGTGGTAGAAGCCCACGTTGACGCTGCGCGGGGCGGTGCGGTCCCGGACGACGATCTCGCCGGAGCCGCCCCGGGGCAGTGCGACCGTGCCGCCGTAGGTGATGGCCTGGGCGTACTCCCCCACCTTCAGCAGCACCTCGGAGGAGGGGTCCGCCTGGGAGCCGCGCAGCCAGGTGACCTGCCAGCCGCCCTCGGCGCCGCACAGGAACTCCAGGTGCACCCGGGAGACGAACAGCCAGTCGTCGGGCGTGGCGAGCCGGCAGGCGGCGGCGTCGCGGCCCACCCGCAGCACGGCGCCCGGGTCGCTCGGCGCGTCGGCCATCAGCATTCCGGCCGTCTCGCCCGTCTCCCCGGATACGGAGGCCATGGTGAGTTCGAGCACGTGCGTTCCCCCTGCGCGGTTCCTGTGATCTTCCCCGAGACCCCTGCTGGATCTCGGCCGCATGATAAAACGCCCGGCGGATCGGCGTCCGGCACAATGGAGTCATGACCGAGCGAAAGCCACCCGGGGTGCCGTTCGAGTCCTGGGTCGACAAACAGATCCACGACGCCCAGCGGCGCGGGGAGTTCGATCGACTGCCGGGCGCGGGCGAGCCGTTGCCCGCGGTCATGGACACGCCCTACGACGAACTGTGGTGGGTCAAGCGGAAGATGGCCCGCGAGGGGCTCGCGCTGCTGCCACCGACGCTCGCGCTGCGCAAGGAGGCCGAGGACGCGCTCGCGGCGGCTTACGCGGCGCCCTCGGAGCGGATCGTCCGGAAGATCATCACAGAGGTCAACGTCAAGATCCGCGACATGATGTTCAAGCCGCCGCCCGGGCCCCCGCTGGGCAGGAAGCCGTACGACGTCGAGGAGGTCGTACGCGCGTGGCGGGAGCGCCGGGCGGCGGCGGGTACGGCGGAACCGGACCCGAAGGGATGACTCATATGTGCAGCAGCCGGTCGGCGAGTTCGCGGTAGTCGCGCAGGGCCAGCCGGAGCTGCTCGGTGTCGGACGTGCCGGGCTGGTCCCCGCCGGCCGACTGCCAGCTGCCGCGCAGGGTACGGCGGCGCCGGTCGATGGCCTCGGTGAAGCGGGCGGTGAGTTCCTCGACGGCCCGGTCGGCCTCCTCGACGGCAGCACGCGGCTCGTCGACGAACCCGGCGACGGCCTGGTGCAGCCGCCGCTCCAACTGCCCGCACTCCTCGTTCGGCAGCAACTGCCCGCCGCCACCGCCCACGCCCGACTCCCGCCCGGCGACGGTCCGGCTCCCCACGGCGGACGCGCCGTCCACGGCCGTCCCACCGCTCGCCGCGGACTCCCGCCCGACGGCGGTCCCACTCCCCGTGGCGGGCTCGCCGCTCGGTGCGGACTGGCCGCCCATGACCGCCCCACGCCCCGCGGCCGTCCCGGTGCCGGTCGAGTCGCGGCCGGTCGAGTCGCGTCCGGTGTCGTTCTCGTGGCCCGGGCCCTCGCCGGCCACCAGGACGCCCTGTCCGGGCGCCTCGGTGTCGTCGGCGCCGCCCGCGCGCGACGGTGCCGTCTCCTCCTGTCCGGGGGTGACACCGCTGACGGAGGCGTCGCCCCAGTCGGTGGTCTTCCCCTCACGCCCCGGCAGCTGCTCCTCGCCGGGGTACACGTCGCCACCCGTCGGACGACGGCCCGGTCCTGTCTTCGCGTCGGTCATGTCGGTCAGCTCTCCTTCGGACGGCTCCGGTCCGCGGACCAGGGCACTTGGGCGCCGGTGTCGGCCCCGACACCGGCACGGTGGCGGCCGTGCTCACCGGTCGACGAGGTCACCAGGTCCTCGAAGAGGGCACGGGCCTCGATCATGGCCTTGCGCATCTCCTCGGTGCCCGCCTGCGTCTGCGGGGCCCCGCCCACGGGCGCCACGGCGGCGCGGTGGACGCGGCGGTAGCCGTCGACGTGGTCGGCGTGGTGCACGGAGAGCGCGGCGACCTGCTCCTCGTACGCGGCGCCGGCCGGGAAGCCCCGGGCGGCCGCCACCTCGGCGAGCAGCCGGTCGATCTCGGTCACGGACTCCCGGGGCGAGTCGACGAAATGCTCCTGTGCGGCCGTCCAGCGGGCGGCGTAACGCTCGCGCTCCGCCGGTTCCAGGGGCCGCTCGTGCAGGCTGCCGTGGCGCTGCACCCGCTCGGCCAGCTCCCGCTCGGCTGCCTTGGTGTCGCCGCCGTGCTGGGCCACGGTCCGTTCGTACTCGGGGCCGAAGCGCCGCTTCAGACCGCCCGCGCCGCTGCTCCTGGACCGCAGCGTCAGAACGGCCGCGGCTACGACCACGGCGGCCACGATCACGATCGCGATGATCAAGCCTGTGGACATCATTGCCTTCCGGTGTCTCGGCCCGACGGGCCGGCTCGACCATTCGGGTGACCCGGACCGCGCCTCGCAAACAGCTGTCAAAGAATCCGGCCCGAGGGTCGGGGGCGGTGCGCCGGTTCTCGTCGCGGCGGCCGAGGCCGCGGCCCGCGGGGGTACCTGCGGCTCGGCCACACCGAGACCGGGCGGCGCGACGACGACGTCCACGCCGAGCACCGGTTCCGTCAAGGCCTCGTCAACCGACCTGGCGGGCCGCCGGGTCATGGGGCTGTTCGCGTTCGGTGCCGCAGAGTTCGTCGGTCAGTTCGCGTACCAGGCGGTCCAGGTCGGTGGGGCGGTCCGGGCCCCACCAGTCGCCGAGGAGTTCGGCCAGGGACTCCTCGCGGGCCCCGGCGAGTCGCTCCGCGGTCTCCCGGCCCCGCTCGGTCAGCGTCAGGTCGAGGCCCAGGCGGTCGACGAGACGCCGCTCCTCCAGCTGGCGGGCGCCCGCCAGCACCACGGTCAGCGGGACGGCCCCGCGCTCGGCGAGCTGCCCCGGCTCCACCGAGCCGTACTTGCGGATCCGCAGCAGCAGCCAGCCGGCCGCGGGCAGCAGGTCCACCCCGGCCCGCTCGTTGATCTTCCGGTACACCTCCCGGCGCCCCTCGCGCGTCCCGAGCAGCGACAGGGCACGGCAGCACTCCTCGTACGACGATCGCTGGACCGGGTTGGGCGGGAGGGTCTCCGAGGCGTCCGGCGCGGTGACCGAGCCGCGCAGCCGGTCCTCCTTCAGGAACCAGGCGAGGACGAAGCCGAGGGCGGCCACCGGCGCGGCGTACAGGAAGACGTCGGTGATCGAGGACGCGTACGCGTGCAGGGCCGCCGGGCGCAGCGCGGGCGGCAGGACGGCGATGCCGCGCGGGTCCGCCTTGAGGGCGCCCGGGGAGACGCCGGGGGGCAGCCGCACGCCCCGGAAGGCGTCGGCCAGTTTGCCGGCGAGGCGGCTCGCGAACACGGAACCGAAGACGGCGACGCCGAAGGACGCGCCGATCGAACGGAAGAAGGTGGCGCCGGAGGTGGCGACGCCCAGATCCTCGTACGAGACGGAGTTCTGCACGATCAGCACCAGCACCTGCATGACCAGGCCGAGGCCGAGGCCGAAGACGAAGAAGCAGGTGCTCATCCGGACGGTCGAGCTGTGCTCGTCGAGCCGGTGGAGCAGCAGCAGTCCGATGGTGGTCACGGCGGTGCCGGCCACCGGGAACACCTTCCAGCGGCCGGTGCGGCTGACGATCTGGCCGGACAGCGTGGACGACAGCAGCAGACCGACCACCATCGGCAGCATGTGCACGCCCGACAGGGTCGGCGAGATGCCGTGCACGACCTGGAGGAACGTCGGCAGATAGGTCAGCGCGCCGAACATCGCGAAGCCGACGATGAAACTGATCAGCGCGGCGAGCGTGAAGGTGCGGATGCCGAAGAGCCCGAGCGGGAGCACGGGTTCCGCGGCCCGCCGCTCCACGGCGACGAACGCGACGGCGAGGACCACCCCGAGCACCGCGAGCCCGATGATCCGCGCCGATCCCCACGCCCAGCTCGTCCCGCCCAGCGAGGCGACCAGCACCAGGCAGGTGGCGACGGCGGCGATCAGGACGGTGCCGAGGTAGTCGATGACGTGGCGGGCGGTGCGGCGCGGCAGGTGCAGCGCGGCGGCGATCACGACGAGCGCGACGACGCCGACGGGCAGGTTGACGTAGAACACCCAGCGCCAGCTGAGCTGCTCGGTGAGCACCCCGCCGAGCAGCGGACCGAGCACGCTGGTCGCTCCGAAGACGGCACCGAACAGGCCCTGGTAGCGGCCGCGTTCACGCGGCGGGACGAGGTCTCCCACGATCGCCATCGACAGCACCATGAGCCCGCCGCCGCCGAGCCCCTGCAACGCGCGGAAGCCGATCAGCTCGCCCATGTTCTGCGCCATCCCGCACAGCGCCGACCCGATCAGGAAGATCACGATCGCGAGCTGGTAGAGCCGCTTGCGCCCGTACTGGTCGCCGAGCTTGCCCCACAGCGGGGTGGCCGCGGTGGAGGCCAGCAGGTAGGCGGTGACCACCCAGGACAGGTGCTCCAGGCCGCCGAGGTCGCTGACGATCGTCGGCAGCGCGGTGGACACGATGGTCTGGTCGAGCGCGGCCAGCAGCAGACCGAGCAGCAGGGCACCGATCGGGACGAGCACACCGCCGGGGACGCGCTCCGCTTCCTGCGCCGTCGCGTGTGTGGTGTCCACGGCCATGGAGACCTCCCGGGGTTCCGTCAACCATTGTCCATCGTGGCCGGTGTCACCCGTTATGGCCCGTCGAGCCCTGTTCGCGACGCGTTGAGAAGGGGGGTTCCTGCGAACGTACGTGTGGGTGCTCCGCATAATTCGTGGAGTTTGCAAGGGGAGGGACCTACGCCGTGACGGAGACACCCGAGGGCCGCCTGTGCCCGGAGTGCGGGACGCCGAGGCGGCCGGACGGCTCACCCTCCTGCGACTGCAACCAGCGGACGTCCGACGCGTTGCGCGCCGCCCGTTCGGCCGAACAGGCGGCGGCGGAGGACTTCGACCCGCTGCGGATACGGCCGTACATCGACCTCGAAGGCGGCGCGGGGGCCACCGGGGCCGCCGAAGGCGCGGAGACCGTGCCGGTGCCGGTGCCGTCAGGGGAGCCGACGGTGCCGATGCGGGCGGTGACGGCCGTCGAAGCGGAGGAGGCGGCGGCGTACGACGCGACGCCCGACGTGCCCGCTCCGGAGGAACGGCCCCGCCGGGGTGCACGGCGGACCCTGCTGCTGTCCGTCGCCGGGGCGGTGGTGGCGGTCCTCGCCGTGGCCGGGTCCGTGAGCGGACTCTTCTCCCAGCTGACGCCCACGCGGGACGGGGCGGGGCCGGAGGACGTCCGGGAGAGCGTGCCGGACGTGACGCCCGGGTCGCCCTCGGCCACGGCGCCGCCGACCCCGACGGCGTCCGCGACCTCGGCGGCACCGTCCGTGTCGGCGAGCGCCGTCGCCTCGGCGGCGCCGTCCGCCACCTCGTCCGGTGCGAGGCCGTCCCCCACCGCGTCCCGCTCGGCCACGCCGACCGGGTCGGCGCCGGCGACCGGCGCGCCGGCGTCCCCGCAGCCGTCGGCACCGGCGGTGCTGCGCCCCGGCGACAGCGGCGCCGGTGTCACGGAGCTCCAGCTCCGGCTGAAGCAGGTGGGGCTCTGGTCGGGGGACGCCTCCGGCGAGTACGACAGCAGGACCGAGAGCGGGGTCCGCACGTACCAGGTGACGCGGGGCGTCCTGACCGACGAGTCGGGGGTGTACGGGACGGCCACCCGGGCGAAGCTGGAGGCGGAGACCACGAAGCCGTAGGAACCGGTCTCGATCGCGGACGGGCGCGGGCCGGTGGGGACTGGTCGCGCCCACGCGGCGGCCTCACATCGACACGGCCCCGCGCCCCCCGGGGGGTGTCCTCGCAGCCGGCTTCAGGGTCGACGCCGGGAAGGGGCGCGGGGAACTGCGCGCTCAGCCACCGCCCACCCGCGCCCGACAGCCAACCCCGTCCCCCTGGGGCCCTAGCCGACGTGCAGCCGGAGCAAGCCGTCGCCCAGGGCCTCGACCCGTACCTCCGTGAGGTCCCGCACCACCGCGTCCGGCCCGTGTGCCGCCGCTCGGGGGCCGACCCCCACCACGCGCATCCCGGCCGCGCGCCCCGCCGCGATCCCCGCGGCCGAGTCCTCGAACACCACGCAGTCCGCCGGGGCGACGCCCAGTTCGGCCGCCCCCTTCAGGAAGCCCTCGGGGTCCGGCTTGCTCGCGCCCACCGACTCCGCCGTGACCCGCACCTCGGGCAGCGGCAGCCCGGCGGCGGCCATCCGGGCCGTCGCCAGCGGCACGTCCGCCGAGGTGACCAGCGCGTGCGGCAGCCCGGCCAGCGAGGCGAGGAAGGCCGCCGCGCCCGGGATCTCCACCACGCCGTCGGTGTCGGCCGTCTCCTCCGCGAGCATCCGCTCGTTGTCCGCGAGGTTCTGCCGCACCGGCCGGTCCGGCAGCAGCAGCGCCATGGAGGCGTGCCCCTGCCGCCCGTGGACCACCTTCATGACCTCGTCGCCGTCCAGCCCGTGCCGCTCGGACCAGCTCCGCCAGATGCGTTCGACGACGGCGTCGGAGTTGACGAGGGTGCCGTCCATGTCGAGCAGGAGGGCGCGGGCGGTGAGGACGGTGGCCGTCATCGAAACAGCTCCTAAACAGGCCGGGAGAACGGGCCGGAAGGCGGGTCGGGAGAAACGGCCGGGCAGGGACAAGGCGGCCCCGCCCGCCGGTCAGGGAAAACGGACGGGAGCCACTTTGTTTCTCCACGGTACAAAACAGAACGGCCTCCCGCCACCACCTTCGCCGGCCGTTCACCGACACTTCAGCCCCGCGGGGCCGGCGTCCGGCTCAGCCGGCGACCGCCTCCCACAGGCTCCACACGCCGAGGGCCAGCATCAGCACGGCGGCGATCTGCGTGATCAGCCGCAGCGGCACCTTCTTCATCAGCGCCTTGCCGCCGACGATGCCCAGTCCGGCCACCGCCCACAGACCGAGCACCGCGCCGAGGCCGACGGACAGCGGATCGTCGTAGCGCGCGGCGAGGTTCGCCGTCATGATCTGCGTGAGGTCGCCGAACTCCGCGACCAGGATGAGCATGAAGCCGGTACCGGCGACCTTCCAGAAGGACTGGTCGGCGGGCTTGCGGATCTCCTCGTCCTCCTCGCCCTTCTTCATCAGCAGCACGGCCGCGCCGCCGAGGAAGAGCACACCGGTGATCGCGTGCACGATCTGCTGCGGCAGGAGGGTCAGCACGCTGCCGGCCGCGACGGCGAGGACGACGTGCAGCAGGAAGGCGGCGGCGACGCCTGCGAAGACGTACGACGCCCGGTAGCGCGTGCCCAGGACCAGACCGGCGAGCGCGGTCTTGTCGGGCAGTTCGGCGAGGAAGATGACGCCGAAGACGAGCGCCGTCACGGTGATGCTGATCAAGGGTCCTCAATCGGTCGGGGCCGCCACCCCGCCGAGAGCACCGCGCTTCGCAGACGACCACCTCGGCAGGGCAGCGCACACGGTCACCCCTGCCGTACGGCACGGGCGTGCACTGCTTGCCGAAGGTCTCGCTGGCGGCCCCCTGATCGAGGTCGCCTCCGGGCGCCGGCTCAGACTCGCTGAGCAGTATGTCGACGGTCCGGCGAAGAGCTACTCCCCTTCAACGCCGACCACAGTACGCGACCCTCCGGCCGATCCCCAAGGCCGGAGCCGGGACCTGTGAGTCAGGTCGCACTCCTTGTCGTGTCATGAACACGTCACTAACTTCTTACCGAACGCTCACCCCACGGCAACGCGACGGCGCGAGCATTCCCTCGCCCGCGCCCCACCACCCCACCCCCACCAGGGAGTTCGCATGGCCCGCAGCTCAACGTTCTACGCGCGTCGACGAGTCAGCATACTCGCGGCTCTTACCGGGCTCATAGCCTCTGCCGCCCTCTTCGACTCCCCGAGCGCCTCCGCCGCCCTGCCCACCCCGGTCAGCGCCGCCACCGCCCGCTCCTACCTCGCCTCGCTGACCGTCGCCGCCGAGAACCGCACCGGCTACAGCCGCGACCTCTTCCCGACCTGGGACACCATCAGCGGCACCTGCAACACCCGGGAGTGGATCCTCAAGCGCGACGGCACGAACGTCGTCACCAACTCCGCCTGCACCGCCACCAGCGGCAGCTGGTACTCCCCCTACGACGGCGCCACCTGGACCGCCGCCTCCGACGTCGACATCGACCACCTCGTCCCGCTCGCCGAGGCCTGGGACTCCGGCGCGAGCAAGTGGACCACCGCCCAGCGCGAGGCGCTCGCCAACGACGTCACCCGCCCCCAGCTGCTCGCCGTCACGGACAACGTCAACCAGTCCAAGGGCGACAAGGACCCCGCCGAGTGGATGCCCTCGCTCACGTCCTACCGCTGCACCTACGTCCGCGCCTGGGTCCAGGTGAAGTACTACTACAACCTCTCCGTCGACTCCGCCGAGAAGAGCGCGCTCACCAGCTACCTCTCCGCCTGCTGAGCCCGCCTGCTGAGCGCCGGAACCTCCCCGCCCTCCCCCGTCGTTCCGTACCGTACGGGGCGACGGAGGAGGGGACTGTGGCCGGACTGCGCCTGGGACCGCTGCTGAGGTACACCGACGGCTCGTCGGCGACGATCTGGGTCGAGACGAGCCGTCCCTGCACCGCCGAGGTGCGCTGCGCCGACGGCGCCCACGGCACCGCCCGCACCTTCCAGGTGGCGGGCCACCACTACGCCCTCGTCCCGGTCACCGGACTGACCCCGGGGACCTCGCCGTCGTACGAGGTCCTGCTCGACGGCGCCCGGGTGTGGCCGCCGCCCGACTCCCGCTTCCCGCCCTCGCAGATCCGCACACCCGCCGCCGGCGAGGCCCTGCGGGTGACCTTCGGCTCCTGCCGCTGGGCCGCGCCCCCGGCCGACGGCGACGACCCGGTCGGCCCCGACGCCCTAGACAGCCTGGCCGTCCGCGTCGCCGCCGGCGGCGAACGGCCCGACGTGCTGCTGCTGTTGGGCGACCAGGTGTACGCCGACGAGACCTCGGCGGCCACCCGCCGCTGGCTCGGCGCCCGACGCGACCTCGAGGACGCCCCCGGCGCCGAGGTCGCGGACTACGAGGAGTACACCCGTCTCTACCACGAGTCCTGGCTGGACCCCGAGGTCCGCTGGCTGCTGTCCACCGTCCCCACCTGCATGGTCTTCGACGACCACGACGTGATCGACGACTGGAACACCTCCGCCGCCTGGCTGGCCGGCATGCGCGCCACCCCCTGGTGGCAGGAGCGGCTGCTGAGCGGGCTGATGTCGTACTGGGTGCACCAGCACCTCGGCAACCTCTCCCCTGCCGCCCTGGCCGCCGACCCCCTCTACACCGTCGTCCTCGGCTCCCCCGACGGCACCGACGCGCTGCGCGCCTTCGCCGCCGGGGCCGACGCCGACCCGGCCTCGGTGCGCTGGAGCTACCGGCGGGACTTCGGGCGGGTGCGGCTGCTGATGGTGGACACCCGGGCGGCCCGCGTCCTCGACGAGCAGCACCGCGCCATGATCAACCCCGGGGAGAGCGCGTGGCTGCGCGAACAGGCGCTCACCGACCGGGAGTCGTACGACCACCTCCTGGTCGGCACCTCGTTGCCCTGGCTGCTGCCGCACCTCGTACACGACCTGGAGACCTGGGACGCGGCCCTGTGCCGGGGCGAACGCGGCCCGCGCTGGGCACGGTTCGGGGAGCGGCTGCGCCGGGCGGCCGATCTGGAGCACTGGGCGGCCTTCCCGGCCTCGTTCGCCGAGCTGGCCGACCTGTTCGCCCGCACCGGCTCCGGACCCGCGGCCCCCGCCTCCGTCTGCGTGCTCTCCGGGGACGTCCACCACGCGTACGTCGCCGAACCCGCGTGGCCCGCCGGTACGGCGCCCGGCTCCCGGGTGCTGCAACTCACCTGCTCCCCGGTCCACAACTCGGTGCCGCCGACGATCCGGTTCGGCTTCCGGTTCGGCTGGAGCGCCCTGGCCCGCTTCCTCGGCCGGCGGCTGACCCGGCACGGACGCTGCCCGCGACCTCCGGTGAGCTGGCGCAAGCAGGGCGGCCCCTGGTTCGGCAACCAGCTCATGACCCTGACCCTGCACGGCCGTTCGGCCCGGCTGCGACTGGAGCGGGCCCGGCGCGACGGCACCCTGGCGACCGTGCGGGAGTCCGTCCTCACGGAGTGAGGCGGCCGCGGACGGCACCGGACTCATAACTCTTTGCGGATCCCCCAAGTCCCTGGGGACACTCCTGTCACCGCCCCGCGTACGCTGTATGGCTGTCGTCGGGGGGCGCAACAGGCAATCAAGCGGGGGAACCGTCGTGTGGGAAAGCATGGGGTCACTGGAGGCCGGGCCATGGATATACGCCATGGTGGCCCTCTCCGTGCTGCTTGATGTGTTCCTGCCGGTACTGCCGAGCGGGGTGCTGGTCATCACCGCGGCCACGGCGGCGGCGGCCGGCACCGGAGCGTCCGCCGGACAGGTCCCGCACGCCGTGCCCGACATCCTGGCGCTGACCTTCTGCGCGGCCGTCGCCTCGGTCCTCGGCGACTTCGTCGCCTACCGGCTCGCCTGGCGCGGCGGGGCCCGCCTGGACCGCGCGATCGCCCGCTCCCGGCGGCTGAGCAGCGCGCAGGAACGTCTCGGTGAGGCCCTGTCCCGGGGTGGTGGCGCGCTGGTGGTGCTGGCCCGGTTCGCGCCGGCCGGCCGCTCGCTCGTCTCCCTCGGCGCCGGCGCCGCCCACCGCCGCGTCCGCGACTTCCTCCCCTGGTCCGCCCTCGCTGGCCTGAGCTGGGCGGTCTACAGCGTCGCCCTCGGCTACCTGGGCGCCCAGTGGCTGGGCGCGACCTGGGTGGCGACGGCGGTGTCGGTGGCGGCACTGTTCGGGGCGGGCGCGGGCGCGGGATACCTGATGCGAAGACGCGGCCCGGTCACCTAGTGCTGTGACCGGAAAGGTTCACCGGCTCGCGACGCCCGGCACGGCACTAGGCGTTCTGTACAGGGCCCTTGCGTCCCGCTCAGCCGCGGGCGGCCTGGCCCCGTACCTCCAGTGTCCCCAGCAGCTCGGCGGTGGCCGCCGCCACCGCGTCCACCGCCTGCTCGAACGCCTCCCGGTTGTGCGCGGCCGGCGCCCGGAACCCGGACACCTTCCGTACGTACTGCAACGCGGCAGCGCGGATCTCCTCCTCCGTGGCCTCCTCGGCCAGCTGGGGCGGACGCAGGGTCTTGATACTCCGGCACATGTCCCCAGTCTCCCGCAGCCCCCTCCCTCCTGCGAGGATCTCCCCGAGGCGGCCACCGCTGCGGGGCCGACCGACGAGAGGACCGAACCCATGACGAACGCATCCGACGCATCCGGTGAGTCGAGCACGCCGGACGCGCCGTCCACACCTGACACGCCACCCGGCCCCCGGCTCACCGTCGCCGTCCTCGGGCCCGGCGGTGTCGGCGGACTGCTGGCCGCCCTGCTCGCCCGCGCCGGCCACCGCGTCCTGTGCCTGGCCGGCGAGGACACGGCCCACGCCCTGCGCACCACCGGACTGCGCGTCCGCAGCACCGTGTTCGGCGATTTCACCGCCCCCGTGGACGCCGACACCGCCCTGCGCGAACCGGTCGACGCCTGCCTGATCACCGTCAAGGCCACCGCCCTGGACGCCGCCCTGACCCGGATCCCGCCCACCGCCCTCGGCGACGCCCTCCTCGTGCCCTTCCTCAACGGCGTGGAACACCCCGGGCTGCTGCGCGCCCGCTACTCCCCCGCCCAGGTGGCGCCCTCCGTGATCCGCGTCGAGTCCACCCGCCGGGCCCCCGGCCTGATCGAACACACCAGCCCTTTCGCGGAGATCGACCTGACCGGCACCCAGGTCCCCCGCGACCGCCTGACGACCCTGGCCGAGGCCCTCACCGCGGCCGGCCCGGCCACCCGGGTCCTGGACGACGAGACCACCGCCCTCTGGGCGAAGATGGCGTTCCTGGCGCCCTTCGCCCTGCTCACCACCCGCCACCGCCTCCCGCTCGGCGAGGCCCGCACCCGGCACCGCGAGGAACTGGCCTCCCTCGTCGCGGAGACGGCCGCGGTCAGCCGCGCCTGCGGCGCCCCCGTCGACCCGGCCCAGGCCCTGGCCCGCTACGACGCCTTCCCGGTCACCGCCAAGTCGTCGATGCAGCGCGACGCGGAGGCCGGCCGCCCGCTCGAACTGGACGCGATCGGCGGGGCGTTGCTCCGCGCGGCGGACCGCCACGGCGTACCCGTGCCGGTGACGGCCCGCATCGTACGAGAACTGCGCGAGGCGGCCCACTGACACCCGGCGGGGCCTCGGCCTCCCGCGCCGCGACGAGGCGACCGCCTCGTCGCGGCCGTCGAAAGGGCTGTGAGCGGCCACGTCACGGGGGCGCCGCGTAACAGCGCACCGACACCGTCTGCCGCGGGCTCCACCGCTGCTCGACCGTGGCCAACAGCTCCCACCCCAGCCGCTCGTACAGGGCTGCCGCGGCGGTGTCGGACGCGACGACGTCCAGCACCGGATGCAGGCCATGCCGCCGCGCTTCCGCCACCGCCCGGCCGATCAACAGGGCACCGATCCCGTGCCCCCTGGCCCCCGGAGCGACGAACAGCCTGCCGACCACGGCGGCCTCGCCCGGCGCCGTGGCGTTCCGCTCGCTCCACAGCACCGGCGCCAGATCGCCCTCGCCACCTCGCGACAGACCGACATGCCCGACCAGTCGCCCTTCGAACTCGGCGACCCAGGAACCCAGCAGAGGTCCGTGGGACAGCCACGCACCCGGCCGCGCGGGCCAGTTCACCGGGTAGCCGTCGCGCCGGTGCACCTCCGCCAGGACCCGCACGCAGTCCTCGAGATCGGCGTCGGCCCGCCGCCGGACGCGAAGGCTCGACCTCTCGTCAGGTTGTCCGAAGCTCTCGATGTTCACTCCGGAAGGAAAACACAGGCCACCCGGGCGGCCAACGGCTCACCAGGCAGGGCGGATCGGCCCCGGCGGCGCGAGCCGAACCGACGGTCGCCGACACCACACGACCGGCCCACGCACATGTGGGTGGCCACCCGGGCAGGACGCACCGCCCAACCGGCCGACGGCAGCACCCTCGCACCGCCCTAGGGCCTGGCAGCCGCCGGAGGCGGGGCTACCGGACCGGAGTCCGGGCGGCGGTCAGGAAGGCGGCCATCTTCTCGCGGCTCTTGACGCCCGGCGCGGTCTCGACGCTGCTGGAGACGTCCACCCCGTAGGGGGCGAAGTCCTCGACGACCCCGCCCACGTTGTGCTCGTCCAGGCCGCCCGCGATCACGACCCTGCCGGGCAGCTCCGCGACCCAGGCGGGGATGTCAGCGAACACACCGCTGCCCGCGCTGGCGTCGTAGAAGAAGTACTCCAGCTCCTCCGGCCGCTCGGGCGGGGTGCCGGAGGCCAGGGCGAGGTTCGGGATGTCGGCCGTCTCGTAGATCTGGACGGTGTCGAAGTGCTCGGCGACGGCCGCCGTCTCCGCGTACGTCAGGGCCACGGCGAAGGAGGGGATCCGGCCACGGGCGTACCGGGCGAGCCGCACGGCGTGCTCGGGCGAGCAGTAGCGCTTGCTCTTCGGGGTCACGACGATCCCGATCGCGTCGTACCCCAGCTCGACGGCCCAGTCGATCTGCTGCTCCCGGGTGAGTCCGCACACCTTCACGAACGTCGGCCGTTGCCCGCTCATCCTGTCCCCTGCTCCGTTCTCCCGCCGAGCGGGAAGGCGATCGTGCCGACCAGGGTCTCATCACGGGAGCCGCGTCACCGAAGTCGCGCCACCCGACGGGGTGTTGTCAGTGGCGGCTGACAGGATCGCCCGCATGACGGACACGAGCGAGGACTGGCGGTCCCTGCTGACGCGGTGGAGTCAGGAGTGGGCGGACGCGCGGGCCGCGGAAGTGGCGCAGGGCGAGCCGGCGGCCCGGGACGAGGAGCCGTTGCGTACGCGCCGGCTCGGCTTCCCGGCCGCCCCGGAGGAACGGATACGCGCCCTGGAGGAGCGGCTCGGGACCCGGCTGCCGCCGTCCTACCGGACGTTCCTCGCGGTCAGCGACGGCTGGCGGCACGCGGGCGGCTTCGTCTGGCTGCTCGCCGGCACCGACGGAGTCCGGTGGCACGAGGACTCGGCCGGCCTCTCCGAGTACTTCCCCGGCGAACTGGACGACGACTCCACCCCCCAGGACCACCTCCTCGCCGGGATGTGGGGACGGGCCCTGCAACTGGACGTCGAGTCGGACGCCCTCTACGTCCTGCTGGACCCCGGGGACGTGGACGACGCGGGCGAGTGGGCCGTCCACACCTGGGCCCCCTGGCACGCGGACCAGCCCACCCGGTACGGGTCCTTCCGTACGTTCATGGACGCGATGTACCGGGAGTTCCACCACCTCGAGGTGAGCCGCGCGGAGCGGACCGGCTCGGTGTTCGCCAACGCCACGACCCGGGCCCAGGACGCGGCCGTCGACACGGCGCGGCTGGACGCGCTCGCCGGACGGTACGAACAGGCCGCGGCGACCCTCGCGGAGGCGGTCTCCTACGGCCGGCCGCGGGCGGCGGGCCTGCGTGACCAGATCCGCAGGCTGCTCGGGGAGACGTACATGGTGTACTTCCACGGCCTGGCCGACGACCCCGTGTACGTCCCCGAGGTCGTGCCGGTGCTGCTGGCGGAGCACGTGCGCACGGGACGGGACGGCTGCCTCCCGCCGCACTCCCTGCCCGGCGCGTCCGACGCGGTGCGCGCGACGGCGGACGGGATCCTGCGGCAGCTCCGCGAGGGCACCTACCGCTACACCGCCGAGGGCCCCTTCGGCCGGGCCGTCGAGGAGGCCCGCGAGCAGGCCCGCTGGGGCGAGACCGACGCCGCCTGGCACACCCTGCGCGCCGCGCTGCCCGAGTGGCGCCCGCTCAGCGCCGACCACCTCGCTCCGATCGGTCTCTGCGCCGACCCGCTCCTCGGTCCTCTGATCACCCAGGAGCGCGGCCGGGAACTCCTGGCCACGCCCCGCGCCGGGCAGCCGGGGAACACCCCGCCGCCGGCCGCGGACCTGGACCCGCCGGGCCTCGCCTGGGCCGCCGACGGCGACCCCGGCCGCCCCCGTGACGCGTACCGCTTCCTCCTGCTGGAAGGGGTCACACCGACCGAGTTGCCCGCCCTGATCGGCGCCGACGGAACCACCGCCCTCGACGCTCCGGCGACCCGCCGGGAGGCATGGCGCCTGCCCGCCGACGCCCCGGACTCCGCGCCCTGGGCGGACCTGGCCCGCATGGCCGTGGGCCGGGCCGGCCCCGGCTGGAGCTTCGCCTTCGAGCCCCGCCCACGCGGACGCTTCGACGAACAGCGCTTCACCTCCCCGGCCCTCGCCGCCTCCGCCGCCACCGGCGCCCGCGCGGTGACCGTATGGAGCCAGCCCGCCACCGGGCACCGCCCCGCCGTCTTCCACCTCTCCGTCGCCCGGAACGGCGAGGAGCGCTACGCCCTGACCACCGACGGCGCCACGACCACCACCCGCGGCCCGGTCCCGGAATCCCTCCTCCCACCACCCGGCACGCTCTCCCAGGACGACGGGCTCCGCCGGGCCGAACGCCACGCCCTCGAAGCCCTCGCCCACCACCTCGCCGTCCGCCTGCCCCGCTTCGCCCTCACCCACAGCCGCCTGCACACCGTCCTCACCCGCCCCTGGAACCGGCCCCCGGGGCCCGCCGAGGTGTACCTGACCGTTCGGATCGTGCCCGGGAGTCCAGGGCACGAGATGCGGTCGTAGCCCCCGGAGCCGAACGGTGGTGCTGGGCCCACCCCGTTTCCGGTGTTCAGGACCAGCGACGGCGCCCCCCGGCGCAGGGCACGCTGCTCAACGTCGGCGAACGGGCCGGCGAAGCACCCACCACCCACCGGGGGACTCCCATGACCGAAACCTTCGCGCGGCGCCTGACCGGCGTCTCGTGCATCGCCGCCGCGGCCGCCTTCATCGTCGAAGTGCCCCTGTACTTCGTCTACTCGGGCCCGCCACCGGACGCGAACGTCCTGAGCAGGCTGCTGATCGGGATCGTCGCCCTCGCCTTCCTCCTCGTGTCCGTGACCGCCTTGCGGGAACTGATCCGGCGGGCGGGCCCGGCGTACGAGTGGGCCGGCTCCCTCGTCCTCGCCACGGGACTGGTCTACGTGACGATCACGCTGGTCTCCAGCGGTCTGGAAGCGGGGGCCGTCATCGCCGCCGACCACCCGATCGACCCGACGGTCGCGGTCAGCGGCACCTACATCCTGTACGGGTCCATCTCCCGGCTGATGCTGGCGCTGTTCCTGACCGCGGTGGGCTTCGCCGTCTCGCGCACCCGGCTGCTGCCGCCGTGGACCGGCCGGTCCGCCTACGCCCTGGCGGGCGTCAACCTGGTCTTCGTGCCGTCCCTGTTCTTCGGCAACACCCCCGCGCACTTCTACGCGGCCAACGGCTGGGGCACCACCGCGCTGATGGGGGCGTTCCTCAGTTACTGGCTGCTGGCGCTCGGCATCTGCGCCTACCGCAGCGGCACCCGGCCCGCCCCCTCGAACACATGAACCCCACGAACGAACTCGCCACCTAAAATCGAACAGGCGTACCATTGCCGCGTGGCTGCGACCTATGACTTTCCGAGTGACCTCCTCGCCGGTCAGGAGGAGCTGCATCAGGTCCGGGCCGAGCTCTCGGCCCTGCTGAAGCGGCTCCCCTGGTCGGTCGTGCCCCTGGACGGATTCAGCGACGAGGGCGGCTGGCGCAAGGTGGAGCGCCCCGCCTCCCCCGGCTGGACCGAGGACGAACAGGCCGAGGTGGAAAAGCTGCGCCGACGCGAACACGAACTCGCGGTGTTCGTCAGCGGCCACCGCTTCTGGGCCGAGGTGACGGCCCCGGACCGCATGGTCGCCCGAAGCCGCCTCAAACACGCGCACGAGAAGGACTGAGAACGACGAAGGACCCCGGCCGTATCGGCCGGGGTCCTCCCGTTCACGTGGGCGCGGACGGTTTCGAACCGCCGACATCCTGCTTGTAAGGCAGGCGCTCTACCCCTGAGCTACGCACCCGGGACGAGTCGACAGCCTACATTGCCCGAGACGCTGTCCCGCAAACCCGTGTCCGAGCGGTTCGCGACAAAGGCCTTCCGTATCGGAACCGCCGGCACCGAACCGTGAACTGACCGGCCCGTGTGTTCGTCTTTTCCGGGTGGGACAATGTCAGCACCGCACGAACACAGGGCGTACCGCGGCACGGGAGAGGGAAGTGACGGCGACAACGGCGACACCCGGGCAGTCGTACTCGCCTCCCCCGCGCTCCCGGCTGCGCCGGGGCTTCGGTGCGTCCGCGCGGTCCCGGGCGGTGCGGGACTCGCTCGCTCTCGTGAGTCTGCCGCTGCTGGCCCTGCTCGTGGTACCGGGCGCCTTCGCGGGCGGCGGGACCCGGCGCTGGTTCGGGGGGCGGGCCGAGGGGCAGCGGGTGGAGGCGCAGGCGGCCAAGGACGCCGCCGCCGCTGCGTTCTACGAGCTGGACACCGCGCAGCGGGACCTGCGGATCTCGATAGAGACCATCTCGGCCGTCGACGACTCGCCGGCCGCCCGCCGGGCCGGGTCCGACTTCGAGGCGCTGGGCCGGCGGATCGACGAGGTGAGCAACCGGTACATCCAGGCCATCGACGCCTACGACCTGGACCGGGACGATCTGGAGGCGTCCGTCGCGGCACGGGCGCGCACGGAGATCACCAAGGCGAAGGACGAGCTCGTCGGCGTCAAGCGGGAGCTGGACCGGTTCGGGGAGTCGCTCGGGCCCCTGCTCGGCAAGGCCGAGACGCAGCTGGCGCGGCTCGCACCCGCCGTGGAGCGGGCCCGGCAGGCGCTGCTGGCGGCCAGCAACGCGCTCGACGCGGTGCGCGCGACGCGGTTCAGGGCCGATGACCTGGCCTCGCGGCTGGCGGCGCTGTCGCCCGAGCTGACGAAGCTGAACCAGGGCGCCGGTCAGCACGGGGCGCAGGCGACGCTGGAGCGGGCCGGGCGGGTGCAGCGGGAGGCCGAGGCCATCCGGGCGGCGGCGGAGCGGCTGCCCGAGCAGGCGGCCGAGATCGACCACCGGCTGGTGAGCCTGCGGACGCGTGCGCAGGCGCTGACCACCCGGGCCGGGCAGGTGGACCCGGTCCTGAGCGAGCTGCGGCGGCGGTTCTCGGCGGCCTGCTGGCAGGATCTTCAGCAGGTGCCCGAGCAGGCCGCGGCGAACGTCCGGCAGGCCGAGGTGAAGCTGCGGGAGGCGCAGGCGGCGCGGGACGCGCAGCGGTGGGCGGACGCGACCTCGCTGCTGTCCACCGTGCGGGCGCTGCTCAACGGTACGGACGAGGCCGTTTCCGCCGCCGGTGACCGGTTGTCCCGGCTGAACGCCGTGCAGAAGGATCCGCAGGCGGAGACCGAGCGGACCCGGTTCGCGATCCGGGACGCGCAGCGGCTGGCGATGGCCGGGCGGACCAGTCCCGACCCGCGGCACGCGCGGCCGCTGGACGACGCGGTGGCGCGTCTCGAGCGGGCGGCCGGGGCGCTGGAGGGGCGGCACCCGGACTACTGGCGCTTCCTCATGGAGACGGAGGCGGTACGGCAGTCCGTCGCTCGGGTGGTCGCCCAGATCCGTGAGGACCGCGGAACCGCCGCCCACTGACCGCGTGGCGCCCACTGACCGCGTGGCGCCCGGCGGCTCCCGGCGGGGGGCGGTTTGCCGGGGGGCGCCGGGGGGCGCCGGGGGCGTTTGCCGGGGGGCGCCGGGGGGCGGATATTGGGGGGAGCGACCCGTAATCCAGAGCAGGAGGCGGAGATGGCCTCACACACGGCGCGCTCGGGGACGCGGCGGCGGATCACGTTCGACGAGGCACTGCCCGTCGACCACCGCCTGAACAGGGTCTACCGGATCGGTGCCGGTCTGATGGGCCTGTTCCTGCTGGCCTTCGGCATCCTCGGTCTGACCGACAACATCGGCTTCTTCGACACGGGCGGGAACACCGCGATCGGCCTGAACACGAACGGCGCGCTGAGCGTGCTGTCGATCTGTGTCGGGCTGCTGCTGTTCGTGGGGATGGTGATCGGCGGGAACTTCGCGTCGACGCTGAACCTGGTCCTCGGGGTGCTGTTCATCCTGAACGGCTTCCTGTTCCTGGGCCTGCTCGGCACGGACTCGGACTTCCTGGCCTTCAGAATCCAGAACGTGCTGTTCAGCTTCGTGGTGGGGCTGGTGCTGATGGTGTTCGGGATGTACGGCAGGGTCAGTACGAACCTGCCGCACGACAATCCGTACTGGCGGGCCCGCCACCCCGAGGCGGAGCAGCGGGCGGCACCGGCGGCCGGGGCGGCCGACGATCAGGTGCGGTAGGCGTAGTAGTACGCGTTCGGGTAGGACGCGATGAGGCTCGCCAGCGACCTGCGGTAGGTGTTGTTCGAGTGGTAGGTGACGTACGGGATGCCGTTGGCCTTGTACGTCACGATCATCGTGTGGTCCTTCGAGCCGTCGCGGTCGAAGTCCATCTGGATGACGTCGCCGACCTCGGCCTGGTAGACGTTGGCGAGCGGGGTGGTGCGCTTGGAGTTCTGGGCGAACCAGGACCACTCGTTGACGCCGACGAACGAGTCCGACTGGATGTCGGCGTTGCCGAACCACTTCGTGTAGTCGTACACGTAGCCCGGGACGTGCTTCCAGCCACCGGCCTTGAGGGACTGGCTGACGAAGTTGGTGCAGTCGCCGCCGGCGGTGTGGTTGTTGAAGTCCGGGTAGTCCGGGTTGTAGTTGTTCCAGTACTTCTCGGCGTAGGCGGCCATCGCCTTGTAGTCGTACGTGCCGCCGGTCAGCGTCTTGGGCACGGCCACCGGGTTGCGCGTGGTGGCCGCGCGCGGGGCGTCCGGGGTGGTGTTGCCGTCGTTGGCGGTGTCGGGGGCCTTGACCGAGGGCTTGGACAGCGTGTTGACGGCGAGGCCGCCGTCGTCGGTGTCCTGGATCCTGGTGAGCTGCCAGACGCCCTGCCGGTCCGCCTTGAAGGTCAGCTCGTGGTGGGCCTGGAAGCCGGTGTTCTTCGGCTGGCCCTTGGCGGCCTTCGCGTAGGTGAGCGTCGTGGTCTCGGTGACGTCGGCCTTGGCGGTGCGGCCGGTGACCCGGGTCGCGTCGAGCGTGACCTGGGTGCTGCCGGCGCTGTACGTCTCGCCGAGCTTGGCGATGCTGCTCTGGCGGCCGCGCAGCTGGCTCAGCGCCTTGTTCTCGTCGCGCGTCTGGCTGCCGGAGAGGCGGACGTCGCCGGAGAAGCGGGAGGTGGTCTGCTTCTGGGCGGCCCCGTGCACGAGCGCCTGCGTGCGGTCGGTGAAGACCGCGTCGGCCAGCTTCTGGAACGTCGCCTTGGTCGCGGCGTTCACGGTGGGGTCGTCGATGACGGCCGCGCCCGCGCTCCAGTTGGGCACGAGGGCGACGCCGGCGACGACCGACGCGGCCGCCGCCGTGACTATGGCCGCGCGGCTCCGCCTACGGCTCAGTTTTCTGGATTTCAATGGTGTTTCCCCTCTACGCCGGTACACCTACCGGGCGACGGCATCTTCGCACGGCGTATGTGACTTCTGTGAAGGGGGTTGCAGGATTGGAATGCGCCTGCCGCCGCGCCGACTTGAACCGGCCACGGGGACCGGTGCGCGGCGCTCGCTTCGGCGTTCACTTCACGATGGTGGACCAGTCCGCGGGTGCCTGGGCCGGGTCGAGGGTGCGCAGCCGGGCCAGGGTCTGGGGGTCCTGTGCGTCCATCCAGTCGGCGAGTTCCTTGAAGGAGACGCACTTGACGCCCTTCTTGGTGCATATCTTCGGGACGACCTGGTCGATGGCCTTCATGTAGATGCCGCCGTTCCAGTTCTCGAAGTGGTTGCCGATGAACAGCGGGGCGCGGCTGCCGTAGTAGACGCGGTTGAAGCCGTCCATGTAGGACTCGACGGTCTGCTGCTGCCACTGGGCGTACTTGGCCGGGTCGCCGTCGGTCTCGCCGTTGGACTGGTTGTAGAGGAAGTTGAAGTCCATGGACAGGCCCTGGTAGTCGCCGCCCGGGTAGGGGAGCATCTCCAGGGGGAAGTTCCACAGGCCGTCCTTCTTCGACGGCCATATCTGGAAGTCGCCCGGAGAGCTGGCGTCGTACTTCCAGTTGTAGCCGTACTTCTGGAGGGCCTTGAGCAGGTTGGGCTGGCCCTCCAGGCAGGGGGCGCGGCCGCCGACGACCTCCTGCTTGAAGTCGAAGGGCAGGGCGGGGATGTCCTTGAAGCCGGTGTTGGTCTTCCAGTTCTCCACGAAGTCGTAGAACTGGTCGATCTCGCTCTTCCACTGGGCGACGCTCCAGTCGCCGCCGCCCTTGGCCTCGCAGAAGTGGCCGTTGAAGTGGGTGCCTATCTCGTTGCCCTCTTCGTAGGCCTCGCGCAGCTGTTGCAGCGTGGTGCGTATGTGGGCGTCGGTGGCGTAGTCGATCGCGGCGTCGCCGGGCTTGTGCATGGGGCCGGTGTAGAGGTCCTTCTTGCTCTTGGGCAGCAGGTAGATGCCGGTGAGGAAGAAGGTCATGTGGGCGTTGTACTCCTTGGCCATCTCCCGGTAGTGCGAGAAGAGATGGTCGTCGCCCTGCAGGGCGCCGTCCCAGGAGAAGACGACGAACTGGGGCGGTTTCTCACCCGGCTTGAGCTTCTCGGGCTTCAACTGGTCCTTCTGCGGCCCGGTGTACGACGTGGAGCCGTCGCCGAGGACGTGGGTCTTGCCGTCCCACTTCGGCGAAGGGGAGGCCGTCGGGCTGGCCTTGCGGGTGCCTGCGGCGGTGGGGGTGGTGTCGTCCTGTCTGGTGAGCACCAGATAGCCGGCGACGAGGGAGGCGACGACCAGGAAGGCGGCCAGCGTGATGAACTCCGGGCGGGCGGGACGGCGGTCACGGGCGGGTGCCTTGCGGCGGTGGCCGCCGGTTGTCGGTTTCGTACGGGGCTTCATGCGGGGCTCATTCTGCGCGGGTGGTGGGGGCGGCTCGGGGCTTCGGTGGTCATTCAAGGCCCATCGCCTGCGCCCAGACCGTGTACGGGACGTTGTCGGTGCCTGTTCCGGCCAGTCCCTGGAGCGGGAGCGGCTCCAGGGATTTGTTCAGGTCGATGCGGTATACGACGACCGATGTCGTCACGTTCGAGGAAGTGCCCGTGTACCAGGAGGCGATGTCCTTGCCGGTGGCGTCGGTGGTGCCCGCCTTGCCCGCGGCCCGGGTGGTGAGCGCGGTCGTCGGGTGGGCCAGGCGGAAGGACTCGGTGAGGGCCTGCTGGACGTCCTCGGCGACGTCGTCGCGGACCGCGCGGGTGGGCCGGGGGGTGTCCAGGGCGACCCGGCGGCCGTTGCGGGTGATCTTGGCGACGGAGTACGGCTCGGTGTGCTCGCCGCCGGCCGCGAACGTGGCGTATCCGCTCGCCATGCGGATCGCGCTGGGGGTGGAGTTGCCCATGGAGAGGGCCGGTACCTGCGCCCCGATGGTGTCGGAGAGCAGTCCTGAGGCGATCGCGGTGGAGCGCACCTTGTCGAGTCCGGTGTCCATGCCGAGTTGCATGAACGGGGTGTTCACGGACTGGGCGAGGGCCTTGTCCAGGCTGATCTGCCCGTAGGACTTGCCGTCGTCGTTCTTCGCGAAGACCTTCTTGCCGCTGCGGTCCCAGTACGGCCCGTCGAGCGTGGTGACGGGGACCTTGTCGTCGCCGTCGTAGAGCGTCCCGGGCAGGACGTCGGTGACGGCGGCGCCGCGTTCCTTGTGGATGCCGTTCTGGAGGCCGGCGGCGTAGACGAAGGGCAGGAAGGAGGTGCCGGCCGGGACGGTGGCGGCGTTGGACTCGTTGTAGCCCTGTTTACGGTGGTCGGGGCCGCCGTAGACGGCGAGGATCCGCCCGTCGGTGGTGACCGAGGCGGCGCCGTAGTGGGCGGCCGCGGCGAGCTTCGGGTCGCGGTCCTTGGCGGCCTTGCGGGCCTTGGTCACGGCCTTGGTGAGGGTGGCCTCCTTCTTCCGGTCGAAGGTGGTGTAGATCTGGTATCCGCCGAGGTCGAAGTCCTTGGCCGAGATGTGGGCGGACTTCTTGGCGTACTGCTGGGCCAGTTCCACCAGGTAGTCGCTCTGGCTGCCGGTGTCGTACACCTTGTTGGTCGCGATCGGCTCGGGGAACGTCGTGTACCTGGCCCGCTCGGCCGGTGACAGCTTGCCGATCTTGACCATCCGGTCCAGGATCCAGGACCAGCGCTCCACCGCGCGCTTGTGGTTGGCCTTGCCGAGCGTCGGGTCGTAGAGCCCGGCGCCCTTGAGCAGTGAGGCGAGCATGGCGGCCTCGCTCGCGTTCAGCTTGCTGACGTCCTTGCCGTAGTAGGCCTGGGCGGCGCGCTGGATGCCGTACGTGCCGCGGCCGAACCAGCTGGTGTTGAGGTAGCCCTCCAGGATCTGGTCCTTGCTCATCTTGTTGTCGAGCTTGAGGGAGATCATGGCTTCGGTGAATTTACGGCTGACCGTCTGATTCTGCGAGAGATAGACGTTCTTCACATATTGCTGGGTAATGGTGGAGCCACCTTCGGTGTCTCCTTCGCCAACTGTCCGCCACAGGGCGCGAGTTATGCCTTTGACGGAAATACCGGGATCCGAGTAGAAACTCTCGTTCTCCGCCGCGAGCACCGCCCACCGCACGTCCACGGGTATGTCCTTGAGCGGCATGTCCTGCCGCTGCACCCAGCCGGTCCGGGCCATCGGCGTGCCGTCGGACCAGAAGTACACGTTGTCCTGCTGGGTGGCGTAGCTGTTGAGGTTGGACGGTATGTCCGTGGTCGCGTAGGCGACGACGAGGAACATCCCGGTCAGCCCGATGCCGCCCAGCCAGGCGCCGAGCCACTGCCGCCAGGAGGGCATCCAGCGCCGCCAGCCGGACCGGCCCGGCCGCGGGTACATCGGCCGCAGCCGGCGCGCGTAGGGCGCCAGGGGGGCGAGCCTGGGCCCCACCAGGGCCCACAGGGCCGCCGACGCCGCCAGCACCCGCTCCCACGGCGACAGGCGGGCGCTGCGGCGCCGCTCGGCACGGCTCACCGAGGCCGCCGACTCCGGCTGCGACCGGGGTTGTTCGGGCACCCGGATCTGCATCGTGGCGTCCGCCCGCAGGGCCGACACCTTCAGGTGCAGGGTCTGGTCATGGACCGGCACATCCGGCTTCTTGCGCCGGGCGCCCGCGCCGTCGCCGCCCTCGGCCTTCGCCTGGGCCTTCGCGGCGTCGCCGCCCTCGGCCCGCAGGGCGTGCAGCTCGTTCCACAGAGCCTCCGCCTTCTGCCGTGCGACCTCCTGAGCACGCTGAGCGTCGTCGCCCTTCTGCCACAGAGCATGCTCCGCACGCAGCGCGTCGACCTTCAGATGCAAGGTCGCGTCCGGCTCGAACGGCTTCTTCCCCCGGGACTTGGCCTGGTCATGGCCCTTCTCCGGGTCGCCCGTCCGCTCCGTTGCGTCCGTCACGACTGCGTCTCCCCTCGCACTCGGTCTTGCGCGCGCGGTTAGACGGGTCGGGTGGACAGGCCGCGACAGGCGCGGCGCTTCGAGCCCCCCTCTTCCCCCGGTCTTTCGGCTCCTCGCGGCCAGCTCAAATTATCAGCGATCTTTTCAAAATCTCCGCACAAGTATCGGACAGAAAGGAACACTCATGAAATTCTGAGGTGCAGTGATGCCCGTCACGCCCGCATCACTGCCGTTAGCCTGTTCCCATGCCCCGCTACGAGTACCGCTGCCGTACCTGCGCCGCCACCTTCGAACTCGCCCGTCCGATGGCCGACTCGTCGGCTCCGGCAGTCTGCCCCGAAGGGCATGAAGACACTGTAAAGCTCCTGTCCGCGGTGGCGGTCGGCGGGACCAGGTCCGCGCCCGCCGCCGCCTCCCAGGGCGGCTGTTGCGGCGGCGGCTGCTGCGGTTAACCCTCCGTACGAACCGCCTTCAGGAATTCCCGCAGGATTCGTTCCCCGGCGAGCACGCCCCGTTCCGGCAACGCGCTGACGGCCGGCGCCGTCCACCCGGCGTCGGCCAGCTCGCCGTGGCCGGGCCGCCAGCCGCGGTCCGCGGCCAGCAGCAGGTCGGCGTCGAGCAGCGAGTCCCCGGCGGCCAGCGTCAGCGCGGCCCCGGTCCTGCGGGCCACCTCCCGCATCGCCGCGCTCTTCGTCAGCGGCTTCGGTACGGCGTAGATCTTCCGCCCCTGCAAGGACACCGTCCAGCCGCGGTTCTCCGCCCACACGGCCAGGTTCTTCACCCACTCCTCGGGCAGCAGCTCACGCTCCACCACGAGATAGGCGAACAGGTCCTCGGCGACCCGGTGCTTGCGCAGCCACAGCGGGTCGGCCCGCTCCGCCAGATACGCCTGCACCTCGTCCAGCGGCGCGCACTCGTCGGCCAGCCGGGCCAGCACGCGCGCGTGCCAGTCCCCGTCGGACACCCCGTCCACGAGCAGATGCCCGCCGTTGGCACAGATGGCGTAGGTGGGCGGGGGCCCCGGCAGGTTGATGCGCTGGTACTGCTTGCGGGTCCGGGTCGTCGTCGGCACGAAGACGGCCGCGTCCCCCAGCTCGGTCAGCAGCCCGGCCGCCGTCTCCGTGAGGTACGACAGCGGCCTGGCCTCGTGCACCTCGACGCAGAGCAGCCGGGGCGCCCGCGCGTCGGGCACGGCCAGTGCCAGCGCGCCCGCGGAGTAGATCAGCGTACGGTCCAGGTCGCTCGCGACGAGCACCGTCATCAGAGGTTCACCGCCCGGCCGTCGGCACCGGTCGCGCCGCGCGTGTACTTGGGGTGAATCAACCCGACACAGGTGTACGGCAGTTCGCCGACCTCCTCCACAGGCACCCCTCTCTGCTCCGCGAGCAGCCGCACATGGTCGAGGTCGGCGCCCGCCCCGGCCCGCGCCAGGATCTTCCAGGGCACCCGGCGCAGCAGCACCCGGGTGGTCTCGCCGACGCCCGGCTTGACGAGGTTGACGTCGTGGATGCCGTACTCCTCGCTGATCCGCTCGACGGCCGCCCAGCCCTCCCAGGTGGGGGTGCGGTCGGCGACCGCCAGTTCCTTCACCGCGGCGTCCACCGCGTCCACGACCTCGCCGAAGCGTCCGGCGACCGTGTCCAGGAAGGCCACCGACACGTCGGCCCCGGCCAGTTCGCGGTAGAACTTGGCGCCGTGGAAGTCGTGCGGGCCCACCAGGTCGGCGCGCAGCACGGTCCGCGAGATCAGCCCGGAGACGGTCGAGTTGAGGCACGCGGAGGGGATCAGGAAGTCCTCCCGGGTGCCGTAGGTCCGCACGCACGACCCGGGGTCCGCGAGCACCGCGATCTCCGGGTCGAAGCCGGTGACGCCGGCCTGTCCCTCGAACTCCGCGATCGCGTCGGCCAGTTCCCTGGTGATGGCGCCCTTGCCGGTCCAGCCGTCCACGAAGACGACGTCCCGCGGGTCGTGGTGGGCGGCCAGCCAGCGCAGGGCGTTCGCGTCGATGCCGCGGCCGCGCACGATCGAGACGGCGTAGTGCGGCAGGTCGAGGCCGTACCGGAACCGCGCCCACCGGCGCATCAGCACGCCCACCGGGGTCCCGGCGCGGGCCAGGGACACCAGCACCGGGCGCGGGGACCGCTCGGCCAGCACGGTCTCGGTGACGACCCCGACCGCGTGCGCGATCCGGGCCGCCGAGGTCCCGAGGGCCGCGTGGAAGAGGGCCTGGTACTGGTCGCTCGGCTGGTACTCCACGGGCAGCGACTCGGCGTAGTGCGCGCCGCCGCTCTGGATGGCCTCCTCGCGTTCCTCGGTGGGCGCCTCCAGCGTGACGTCCGAGAGGTCCTGGAGCAGCCAGCCGACGTCGTCGGGCGCGTAGGAGGAGAAGGCGGGGCCGCGGAGGGGCTCGGGCAGCATGGCGGGGCTCTCTTCGGACAGCGCGGGGACGTACGACGGTACAACCGCGAGCAGGACGTGCGGGACATGCGCGCCGAGGTGGGCCAGCAGGCCGTCGGGGGCGTGCAGTTCGGGGGTGTCGCCGGTGGAGTCGACGAAGAGGACGACGGCGTCGAAGCCGGCGCCCGCGACGTTGTACGCGTAGCGCTCGCCGGGGCCGTCGGCGGGGTTGTCGTGGGCCGGGAAGACGAGGCGGCTGCGGATGGCGTAGCCGGGGTCGTCGACGGCCAGGACGGGTGACCGGGTGGTGGTGGAGTACCGCACCTCGGCGGTGACCAGCGCCTCCAGCTCACGGGCGACGCGCAGCGGCGTGTACATCAGCTCCTCGAAGCCGAGCATCAGCACGCGGCGGGCGTCGGGGGGCAGGGCTTCGGCGAGCCTCGCCGCCATCAGGGGGAGGGCCGACTCCAGGCGTATCCGGTGGGCGGGAGTGAAGCCGTGCCGCCCGCCGTCGGGGAGGCCGGGGGGCCAGTGCAGGTCGACGCGGGTGAGGTGAGGGGGGTGGACCGGGTGGATGGTGGTGAGGTGGGGGGTGGTGCGGTTGTCGGTCGGGTGCGGGGCAGTGGGGGCTGATCGCGCCCACGCGGCGGTAGCCGCAGATTCAACACAGTCCCGCGCCCCTGGGGAGGTGCGCTGGGAGTCGGCTTCAAGCGGAGCGCCGGTAAGGGGCGCGGGGAACTGCGCGACCGGCCCCGACGCTCCCGCAGCCGACGAAGCACCTGTCGCGTCACCCCCTTCGTACCGCGCCACCAGCTGCTGCCCCTTCTCCAGCACCCCCTCCGGCAGCCGCACCGTCCCCGACGCCGCCGCCACCAGATCCACCCGCGCGTCGATCTCCTCGGCGAACGCCGCCAGCCGGCCCGCGTCCGCCGCCGAGCGCATATCCACCAGAGCCACCACGACGTAACGTTTCCGCGGATAACGGTCGTGCAGGTCGCGGATCGTGTTGAGGACCGTGTTGCCGGTGGAGAACTCGTCGTCGACCAGGACCAGCGGCCCGTCGGCGGCGAGCAGCGCGGGGTCCTCCGGCAGCAGCAGGTGCGAGGTGGCGTGGGAGTGGGACTCCTCGAAGCCGCCCGCGGGGGCCACCCCGGGAACCGGCCGCCGCGTGGAGTGCAGGTACGGCGCGAGCCCGATCCCGTCGGCCACCGAGTGCCCCAGCCCCGTGGCGGTCTCGGCGTAGCCCAGCACGACCGACCGCGCGGCCTCCCGCTCGCCGAGCAGCTCGCGCACCCGCCGGCCCAGGCCGAACCCGTGGCCGTACACGACGGACGGCGACTGCGGTACGTGCTTGCCGAGGACGTGGGAGACCAGCAGGTGGGCCCGCTTCGGGTTGCGGCGCAGGGCGAGGCCCAGCAGGGCCCGCAGCCCGTCGTCGCCCACCAGCTCGACGCCGAGCCGCTCCGCGACCCAGCTGCCGGACCAGACCCCGTTGTTCGCTGAGATGTTCATGCGTTCCCTGTGTCGTCCCCTAGGGCCCGTCACCCGGGTATCCCGGCCGCGAGCAGCTCCACGAAGCCGACGTCCTCGTTGGCGACGCCGAACACCTCGGCGCGGAGCATGGTCCGCTCGGCCCAGGCACGGTGCGGCTTCACCTCGTTCATCTTGTTCGTGTAGGCCGAGCGAAGTACACCCCCACCGCCGCGTTCCGGCCGCAGGATGTCCTGGGCGTCGGAGAACTCCTCGTGACTGACGACGGACAGCGCGTGCACGGGGATCACGTGGGACGGGTGGATGCAGGTCTTGCCGAGCAGTCCGTTGGCCTGGTCGAGGGAGATCTCCCGCAGCAGACCGTCCATGGCGTGCTCGATGAGCCGCTCGCGCAGCTCCACGGCCTGCCCCTCGAGGAACGGGCTGGAGCGCAGCATCGGCTTGAACATGCGCTCGGGGACCCGGAAGTACTCCCAGACCGGCCCGGTCACCGTGAACCCGGTGCCGTCGGCGCGGCCCAGCATGTTCACCACGTCGGCGATGACGGAGGCGATGATCTGGACGTCGTAGGCGGTCATGTCGGGCGCCCGGCGCAGGCCGTAGGAGGAGCAGAAGTCGGTGACGCCGAGGCGCAGGGCCAGCACCCTGTCGCGGTACTTGCCGACGACGCGGGCGATGCCCTCCAGGGCGTCCACGCGCGTCTCCCGGTACATCAGCTCGGGCGTCTCCAGCACGGGCATCCCGAACAGCCGGCGTCCGCTGCTCGCCTCGGCGTCCTCCAGGGCCTGGAGGAAGGGGATGCCGCGTTCCTCGGTGAACTTCGGGAACACGAACCCGGACAACAGCGACACCGTGCCGCCGAGGCGCCGTACGAGATCGGGGATCTGTTCGGCGTCGCGGACCCGGATGAACAGCAGCGGCAGCTCCGTCCCGGCCCGCTCCCGCTCGGCCAGTTCGGCGAACTGCCGGACGAGGTTCTCCTCGCCCGCCGGGACGTCCTCGTCCCCGATGGAGTCCTCCAGGCACAGCACCATCGAGACCACGCCGAGCGCCGCCTGCTTGACGATGTCGTCGGCCAGCCGCGGCCGGGTGGCCGGGCTGTAGAGCGTGGCACCCAGGGCCGCGGAGAGCAGCCGGGCCGGGGAGTCGGCGGTGAACGCGCACGGCTCCTGGTGGAAGAGATGCTGTCGCACCTCAGGGGCGACGTGCCCGAAATGACGCATGGAGCTCCCCCGTGGTGGTGTGCTGAGCCTGTGGAATTGGTAAAGGCTGGCCGGTAATAGTACGTACAAAGCCATGTCCGGGGTTCCCGGCGGGCATGAACTTCAGGTAACCCGGCTGTGTCGTTCGCGAGCCACCCCGCGTTGTCGTGACCAGGACCGAGAGGGCAGGATGACCGCATGACGCACGCGATGCTGAAGGGGTCGAACGTCCCCGTGGAGGCCACCACGGTCCGGGCCGTGCTGCGCTGGACGCCCGGACCGGACGTACCGGACGTCGACGCCTCCGCGCTGCTCCTCGGCCCCGACGGACGGGTGCGCTCCGACGAGGACTTCGTCTTCTACAACCAGCCCCGGCACCCCGCCGGGAAGGTCTGGCGGCTCGGCAAGAAGCGGGTGGCCGAGGGCCTGACCGACACGATCCAGACAGATCTGCCCGGTGTCGAGTCCAGTGTCGGCCGAATCCTCCTGGTCGCGTCGGCGGACGGTGTCCCGTTCGAACACGTACCCGCCCTGCGCATCCTGCTGTACGACGCGGCCGCCCCGGACGCCGAGGCGCTGGCCCATTTCGACATCAAGCCGGAGACCGGCGCGGAGACGGCCCTGATCTGCGGGGAGCTGTACCGCAGGGGCGAGGGCTGGAAGTTCCGGGCGCTGGGCGAGGGCTACAGCAACGGTCTCAAGGGCCTGGCCACGGACTTCGGCATCTCGGTGGACGAGTCGGAGCCGGCGGAGGAGCCGTCGGCGTCCCAGCCGCTGCCCCCCGAGCAGCCGACCACGGTCCCCACCCAGCCGGCCTACGGCTACCCCCAGCCGGCCTCACCGGCCCAGCCGACCTACGGCTACCCGCAGTCCCCGTACACGCAGCAGCCGCCCCAGTCCCAGTCGGGCTACGGCTATCCCCCGCCGGCCCCGATCCCGGTACCGACGGTCCCGAACACGGACTTCCGGCTGCCGCCCCAGGGCCCCCAGTTCATCGGGCGCTAGGGGCGCACACCGGGCCGTCTGACGGGACGCCTGCCGGGACACCTGTCCACGGGGCTACCTGTCCGCCTTCGCCTTGTACCCCCGCCCCCACTGCAGCCCCCACCCGTAGAGCCGGTCCAGCTCCCCCTGGAACCCGTACACGAACTTCACCTCGCGGCGGACGACCAGCTCACCCTTGACGTTCTCGATCATCACCACCGCACAGGACCGCGCCTGCGGATGCCGCTCGTCGAGGCCGATCTCGATCCGCGGTCCGTTGCTCGGGTACAGCGTGACGATCGCGTGGGTGCGGTCGAAGGCCGGCGTCTGGTCGTAGATGTAGACGAACACCAGCAGCCGCTTGATGTCGTCCCGGTGGTCGAGGTTGACGTACATCGTCTCGCCGGACGCCGACCCGAACCGGTCGTCGCCGCTGAGCTTGACATAGGGCGGCGCGTTCACGTCCCCGAGCAGACCACCCAGCGGCTGTACGACCCCCTTGGTGCCGTCGGACAGCTCGTACAGCGCCCCGAGGTCGAGGTCGACGTTGACCATGCTCTGCCCGTGGCCCATCACCTCGGGCGGCCGGAGCGCCTTGAAGGGGTGCCGGAACAGGCTCTCCCGCTGCTCCCCGTCGAAGTCGGAGGTCCGCATCCGCCAGGTGAGGTTGACGCGCAGGTTGCCGGTGGCCGCCCCCTGCTTGGTGAGGGACACCTGCTGGTGCCGCTTGGTGAGCTCGATGGAGTTGGACGCCGCGCTGCCCGAATCGAACTCGGCCGCCCTTCCGCCCAGCAGTCCGTCGAAGAAACCCATTCCCGCCCCCAGTGACTCCTGCCGACGCCTCGGGGCGACCGACCGTGTCGATCGCCCCGAACAGAGCGTTCCTCGTCCAGAAGGGTGTCACACCCTGTTTTCGGCCGGTCAGACGGAGACCTCAGCCCTCTCGTCCGATCCCGCTTTTCCCTCGGCTTCCGCGAGCCGCTGGTTGCGCCGCACCGAGGACCAGAACGACCAGCCGATCAGGACGACGCCGACCAGACCGGTGATGACCTCGTTGATCTGGTACTGGATGGTGACCATCAGGATGACCGCCAGCGCGCCGATCGCGTAGTGCGCGCCGTGCTCCAGGTAGACGTAGTCGTCCAGGGTGCCCTGCCGGACCAGGTACACGGTCAGCGACCGGACGTACATCGCGCCGATACCGAGACCCAGGGCCATCAGCACGATGTCGTTGGTGATGGCGAACGCGCCGATCACGCCGTCGAAGGAGAAGGACGCGTCCAGGACCTCCAGGTAGAGGAACATGAAGAACGCGGCCTGGCCGGCCAGCAGCACCGCCGACTTCTTCTTGCCGGTGCTCTCGGCCGCTTCCTCCTCCTCGTGCTCGCGCTCCTCCTCGGCCTCCAGGCGGTCCTCGAAGAAGCCGGAGAGGCCGCCGACGACCAGGTAGGTGATGAGACCGGCGATACCCGCGATCAGGACCGTCTGCGCCTTGTCGACGTGCCCGCCGCCGTGCTGGTGGGCGTGGGTGGCGAAGGTGAAGGAGGTGATCAGCAGGACGATCAGGGCGATGCAGACCGACAGCATGTCGACCTTGCCGAGCTTGGCCAGCGGGCGCTCGATCCAGCGCAGCCACTGGATGTCCCGGTCCTCGAAGATGAAGTCGAGGAAGATCATCAGCAGGAACATGCCGCCGAAGGCCGCGATCGCCGGGTGGGCGTCGGTGACCAGTTCCTGGTAGCGGTCCTTGTTGTTGAGCGCGAGGTCGACGGCCTCGATGGGGCCCATCTTGGCGGTGACCGCGACGATGACGACGGGGAACACCAGCCGCATGCCGAAGACCGCGATGAGGACGCCGACGGTGAGGAAGATCTTCTGCCAGAAGGCGTTCATCTTCTTCAGGATTCCGGCGTTGACGACCGCGTTGTCGAACGACAGGGAGATCTCGAGGACGGCGAGGATCGCCACGATGCCGAAGGCCTCCCAGCCTCCGTAGAAGACCGCGGCGACCAGGCCGAGCGCGGTGATCACGAACGACCAGCCGAAGGTTTTCAGAAGCACTGGCTACCCAATCATCGTGTACTCGGCTTTACTCACTGTTGACCGAAGTCTAGAGGGCGCCGGTGTCCTACGGGTCTGGCGGGCCCCACATCCGGACTGCGAAGCGGCTACGAGACGTTCACACCGAAGTCGAGCGCGATGCCCCGCAGGCCTGACGCGTACCCCTGGCCCACGGCTCGGAACTTCCACTCGCCCTGGTAGCGGTAGAGCTCGCCGAAGATCATGGCGGTCTCGGTGGAGGCGTCCTCGCTGAGGTCGTAGCGGGCGAGCTCCTGGCCGTCGGCCTGGTTGACGACGCGGATGAACGCGTTGGAGACCTGGCCGAAGGTCTGGCCGCGCTCGTCGGCCATGTGGATGGAGACCGGAAAGACGATCTTGTCGCAGGTGGCCGGCACCTTCGGAAGGTCGACCAGAATCGATTCGTCGTCGCCCTCGCCCTCACCGGTGAGGTTGTCGCCGGTGTGCTCCACCGAGCCGTCGGGGCTCTTGAGCTGGTTGTAGAAGACGAACCACTCGTCGCCGAGCACCCGTCCGCCCTGGCACAGCAGTGCGCTGGCGTCCAGGTCGAAGGGGGCGCCGGTGGTGGAGCGGGCGTCCCAGCCGAGTCCGATCAGGACGTTGGTGAGGTTCGGTGCGGCCTTGGAGAGGGAGACATTGCCTCCCTTGGCGAGCGTGACGCCCATGATTGCTGGTCCTCCCCTAGCGGTGGTTCTCCGGTTGTCCTGCGCGTCCGGCGCCGACCGTAAACGGTGCGGCGCCGGACAGAGCGGACTTTCGAACGCCCCGGGGCGTTCTGCTGCCTCAGACGTTGACGCCGAAGTCCTGGGCGATGCCGCGCAGACCCGAGGCGTAGCCCTGGCCGATGGCGCGGAACTTCCACTCCGCGCCGTTGCGGTACAGCTCGCCGAAGACCATCGCGGTCTCGGTCGAGGCGTCCTCCGAGAGGTCGTAGCGGGCGATCTCGGACCCGCCCGCCTGGTTGACGACGCGGATGAACGCGTTGCGGACCTGTCCGAAGGACTGCTGGCGGTTGTCGGCGTCGTAGATCGACACCGGGAAGACGATCTTGTCGACGTCGGCCGGGACCGCGGCCAGGTTGACCTTGATCACCTCGTCGTCGCCCTCGCCCTCACCGGTGAGGTTGTCGCCGGTGTGCTCCACCGAGCCGTCGGGGCTCTTGAGGTTGTTGAAGAAGACGAAGTTCTGGTCGCTGGCGACCTTGCCTGCCGAGTTCAGCAGCAGCGCGCTGGCGTCCAGGTCGAAGTCGGTGCCGGTGGTGGTCCTCACGTCCCAGCCGAGACCGACGAGGACCGCGGTCAGGCCGGGGGCCTCCTTCGTCAGCGATACGTTGCCGCCCTTGCTGAGGCTGACTCCCACGAGTCCTCCCATGTGGTGTCCAGGGGCGGGGTGCCCCCGTCGTGCTTCGGATACCGGATCAACGATTCGATCCTAGTGACGGGTTCCCACCGCTCGCAGGCCCTGGACCCCGAAGAATTCCCGGGTGTCGGCCGGGTCGCCCCTTAGGGGAAGCGGCGAGACGGCCGTGCGGGCCCACGACGGCCGGACCGGCCTACAGGGTGTCGAGCGCCGCCACGTAGTCGTTCAGGTCCCGGGCGTCCGGGAGCCCGTTGACCACGGTCCAGCGCACGACGCCCTCCTTGTCGATGACGAAGGTGCCGCGGACGGCGCAGCCCTTGTCCTCGTCGAAGACACCGTAGGCGCGCGAGATCTCGCCGTGCGGCCAGAAGTCGCTGAGCAGCGGGTACTCCAGACCCTCCTGCTCGGCGAAGACGCGCAGGGTGTGGATGGAGTCGTTGGAGACGGCGAGCAACTGGGTGTCGCGGTCCTGGAACCTGGGCAGGTTGTCGCGCAGCTCGCACAGCTCGCCGGTGCACACACCCGTGAAGGCGAACGGATAGAAGAGCAGCACCACGTTCTTCTCGCCTCGGAACTCGGACAGCTTCACGGTCCGGCCGTGGTTGTCCTTGAGCTCGAAGTCGGGCGCCTTGTCGCCGACCTGGATCGCCATCGCGCTGTATCCCTTCGTCAGGGGCCTGTTCGGGTGGGAACACCCTATGCGGCGGCCCCGCGGGACGACCGGGACCGGCCCGGCGGACGGCGGGCCGGCGTCCGGACCGGGTGGCCGGTCCGGACGCCGGCGGGGCTCAGCGCTTCTTGGCGGCGGCCTTCGGCGTGTTCAGCCGGCTGCCGTTCCAGTCCTTGCCCACGCTGACGCTCTTGGTCTGCGAGAGGCCGGCGGTCGTCACGGCCTCGCCGATGTCGCTCGGTTCGACGTAGCCGTCGCGGCCGGTCTTCGGGGTCAGCAGCAGGATCGAGCCACCCTCCTCGAGGAAGCCGAGGGCATCGACCAGCGCGTCCGTCAGGTCGCCGTCATCCTCACGGAACCAGAGCACAACGGCGTCGGCCACGTCGTCGTAGTCCTCGTCCATCAGCTCGCTGCCGATGGTCTCTTCGATGGACTCGCGGAGCTCCTGGTCGACGTCGTCGTCGTAGCCGATCTCCTGGACCACCTGGTCTGGCTGGAACCCCAGCCTGACGGCAGGGGTGGTCCGCTCCTCCGCGTGGTCCGCGGTCGCGCTCACGGGTTGCCTCCTGATCATGTCTTGGTGATGAACTCAGCCACGCGCGTGCGCGAAGCATTGGCCGTAGTCCACACGGGCGGGGCGGATCGCGCAAGTACCCGGCCGTTCGGACCGCCGAAACGGTGACGATCCGGGCCGTGTCGCCGCAACTCCCGGCACCGTATCGCGAACAGCTGTGACACACACCACTCCCTTTTGCCCGCAATGTACCTTTCGGAATCATCCTCACATACGACGGTCGAACGAGTTTGCCAAGCGCGTCACACCCCGGGCGTATCGTTGCGTTTTGGCCGGTCCCGAGTTACCTCGCGGTAGAGATGACGTGCGCTGCCCCGAGGTGGACGATGGACAGCGGTGCAGGCCAAGCGCAGGAAAACAGCGAAAAACAGGGAAAAACAGAGACTCAGTGACCCTCTGACAGGTAAGGAACAGCGTGGCTTCCGGATCCGATCGCAACCCGATCATCATTGGCGGCCTTCCGAGTCAGGTTCCTGACTTCGATCCCGAGGAAACCCAGGAGTGGCTCGACTCGCTCGACGCCGCCGTGGACGAGCGCGGCCGGGAACGGGCCCGCTATCTGATGCTCCGCCTGATCGAGCGGGCGCGCGAGCGGCGGGTGGCCGTGCCCGAGATGCGCAGCACGGACTACGTGAACACGATCCCGACCCGGGCCGAGCCGTTCTTCCCGGGCAACGAGGAGATCGAGCGCAAGGTCCTCAACGCGACCCGCTGGAACGCCGCCGTGATGGTCTCGCGTGCACAGCGGCCGGGCATCGGCGTCGGCGGCCACATCGCCACCTTCGCCTCCTCCGCGTCCCTCTACGACGTCGGCTTCAACCACTTCTTCCGCGGCAAGGACGACGGCCTCGGCGGCGACCAGGTCTTCTTCCAGGGGCACGCCTCCCCCGGCATCTACGCGCGCGCGTTCCTGCTCGACCGGCTCAGCGAGGCCCAGCTGGACGGCTTCCGCCAGGAGAAGTCGAAGTACCCGGACGGCCTCTCCAGCTACCCGCACCCGCGCTCCATGCCGGACTTCTGGGAGTTCCCGACGGTGTCGATGGGCCTCGGCCCGATCGGCGCGATCTACCAGGCGCGGATGAACCGCTACATGCACGCGCGCGGGATCGCCGACACCTCGAAGTCGCACGTGTGGGCGTTCCTCGGCGACGGCGAGATGGACGAGCCGGAGTCGCTCGGCCAGCTGCCCATCGCCGCCCGCGAGGGCCTGGACAACCTGACCTTCGTCGTCAACTGCAACCTCCAGCGGCTCGACGGCCCGGTGCGCGGCAACGGCAAGATCATCCAGGAGCTGGAGTCGGTCTTCCGGGGCGCCGGCTGGAACGTGATCAAACTGGTCTGGGACCGCACCTGGGACCCGCTGCTCGCCCAGGACCGCGACGGCGTCCTGGTCAACAAGATGAACACGACCCCCGACGGCCAGTTCCAGACGTACGCCACCGAGTCCGGCTCGTACATCCGCGAGCACTTCTTCGGCGACGACCAGCGGCTGCGCGCGATGGTCGCGAACATGACCGACGACCAGATCCTGCACCTGGGCCGCGGCGGCCACGACCACCGCAAGATCTACGCGGCGTTCAAGGCGGCCACCGAGCACAAGGGCCAGCCCACGGTCATCCTGGCCAAGACGATCAAGGGCTGGACGCTGGGCCCGAACTTCGAGGGCCGCAACGCCACGCACCAGATGAAGAAGCTCACGGTCGCCGACCTCAAGGGCTTCCGGGACCGGCTGCACCTGCCGATCTCCGACAAGGAGCTGGAGTCCGGCCTGCCGCCGTACTACCACCCCGGCCGGAACTCGGAAGAGATCCAGTACATGCACGACCGGCGCAAGGGCCTGGGGGGCTACGTCCCGACCCGCGTGGTGCGTGCGAAGCCGCTCGCGCTGCCGGACGACAAGGCGTACGCGACCGTGAAGAAGGGCACCGGCCAGCAGTCCATCGCGACCACCATGGCCTTTGTGCGCCTGCTCAAGGACCTCATGCGGGACAAGGAACTCGGCCGACGTTTCGTCCTCATCGCGCCGGACGAGTACCGGACCTTCGGAATGGACTCCTTCTTCCCGAGTGCGAAGATCTACAACCCGCTCGGCCAGCAGTACGAGGCCGTGGACCGCGATCTGCTGCTCGCCTACAAGGAGTCACCGACCGGCCAGATGCTGCACGACGGCATCTCGGAGGCGGGCTGTACGGCGTCCCTGATCGCGGCGGGCTCGGCGTACGCCACGCACGGCGAGCCGCTCATCCCGGTGTACGTCTTCTACTCGATGTTCGGTTTCCAGCGCACCGGCGACCAGTTCTGGCAGATGGCCGACCAGCTGTCGCGCGGTTTCGTCCTGGGCGCGACCGCCGGCCGTACCACCCTGACCGGCGAGGGCCTCCAGCACGCGGACGGCCACTCCCAGCTGCTGGCCTCCACGAACCCGGCCTGCGTGGCCTACGACCCGGCGTACGGGTACGAGATCGCGCACATCGTGCAGGACGGCCTGCGCCGGATGTACGGCGGCGACGCCGAGCACCCGCACGGCGAGGACGTCTTCTACTACCTGACCGTCTACAACGAGCCGATCCAGCACCCGGCCGAGCCGGCCGACGTGGACGTCGAGGGCATCCTCAAGGGCGTGCACCGGATCAGCGCCGGCACGACGGGCTCGATCCCGGCGCAGATCATGGCGTCGGGCGTGGCGGTCCCGTGGGCGGTCGAGGCGCAGCGGATCCTCGCCGCCGACTGGAACGTGAAGGCCGACGTCTGGTCCGCCACCTCCTGGAACGAGCTGCGGCGCGAGGCCGTGGCCTGCGAGCAGCACAACCTGCTGCACCCGGAGGAGGAGCAGCGGACGCCGTGGGTGACGCAGAAGCTGAGCGGCGCCGAAGGTCCGTTCGTGGCCGTGTCCGACTGGATGCGATCGGTTCCGGACCAGATCGCGCGGTGGGTGCCGGGCACGTTCCAGTCGCTGGGCGCCGACGGGTTCGGCTTCGCCGACACGCGGGGCGCGGCGCGCCGGTTCTTCCACATCGACGCCCAGTCCATCGTGGTCGCGGTGCTGACCGAGCTGGCCCGTGAGGGCAAGCTCGACCGCTCCGTGCTCAAGCAGGCCATCGACCGCTACCAGCTGCTGGACGTGGCGGCGGCGCACCCGGGCGTGGCGGGCGGCGACGCGTAGCCGCCGCGCTCGGCTTCGGCCGGAACGGGCGGTGGGGAACTGCGGCGACGTCGTGGCTGGTCACGCGGTTCCTCCCCCAGCCTTCGGCTGGGGGTACCCCCAGCGCCCCTTCGGGGGCGCTGACGCCGCCTACGATGCCCCCATGGAGCGACAGTCCGCACAGGTGCGTTGGGAACAGTGGACCCAACGGCCTTTGCTGGCGCTCGCGGTCGCCTTCGCCGTCGCGTACGCGCTGCCGATCGTGGACGGTTCCGCGGGTCACGTGCTGACGTCCGCGTGCACGGCGGCGGAGTGGGTGGTGTGGGGGTCGTTCGCCACCGACTATCTCGTACGGCTGACGCTGACGCCACGCCGTCGGGAGTTCGTGCGGACGCACTGGATAGACCTGTGCGCGGTGGTGCTGCCGCTGCTCCAGCCGCTGCGGCTGCTGCGGCTCGTCGCGACGCTGACGCTGGTGGGGCGGCGGGCCCGGATGGCCGAGCAGATCCGCCTGACGACGTACGTCGTCGGCGCGGTCGTCGGCCTGCTCATGTTCGGGTCGCTGGCCGTGCTGTCGGTGGAGCGCGACTCGCCCGACGGGAACATCCGGACGCTGGGTGACGCGCTGTGGTGGTCGTTCACGACGATGACGACGGTGGGGTACGGGGACCACGCGCCGACGACCGGGCTGGGCCGGATGATCGCGGTGGGCCTGATGCTGTCCGGGATCGCCCTGCTCGGTGTGGTCACGGCGAACATCGCCACGTGGTTCATCGCGCGCTTCGAGAAGGACGACGACGAGGAACGGCGGCAGACGGAGGCGATCACGGCGCTGGCCGAGGAGGTACGGGCGCTGCGGACGGAGGTGGTTTCTTTGCGCGAAAGGGTGGGGGCCGGCGCAGCCGTACGCTCACCGGCGTCGACCGGGTGCCGCTGCTCCCACCAGCACGACTGCCCGCAGAAGAGACGGCTGAGGAGCGCCCCGTAGGGGCGTTGGGGGTACCCCCGGCCGAAGGCTGGGGGAGGAACTGCGCGATCAGCCCCCACCGGCCCGCGCCTAGAGCGATACTCCGCCCAGGAACAGCAGCGCCAGCAGCGTGTCGATCGCGCCCAGGACCACCGCGACCAGCGCCGGTATCGAGCTCTTCGGGTTCCACGCCCGACCCATGGAGAGCCAGCCGCACACCAGTGCGGCCGGGCCCAGGATGATCCCCAACGTGAAGAAGCCGGCGACGGCGCAGATCGTGCCGATGATGCCCAGCGTCCCACGGTCCAGCCCGTCCCGTGCACCTGTGCGGCCACGTGAACGGGGGTACCCGCGTGTGCGTTGGCCGAAGCTCGCCATCATCAACTCCTCTGTCCTCATGGACTGTTCGGGTGTGATGACCGGGTACCCCTGTTCCGCGTCCGCAGACCTGCCCGCGCGCTGCCCCCCTCCAGCAGCGCGCCGCGGCCCGGTGTCCCCCCATGCCCTGCGGAGGACTTGACCCACTGTGACCTGCGGCGCGTGCCGAACGCGAGGGATCTTGAGCGGAGTCACCCTGATAGGTGAACCACGCCTGAACCAGGGTCAGATGTGGCCCACGCCCGCGCCGGCGTCCGCGTTCTCGCCCCGCTTCGTGAGCAGCGCGACGAGGATCGCGACCGCCGCCACGCCCGCCGCGACGAGCGAGGCCAGGCTCATCCCGGAGATGAACGTGTCGTGGGCGACCCCGGTGATCTTCGCGGCGACGGGCCCGGGCGTGCCCTCGGCGATCGGCGCGACCCCGACCTGGACCGCCTCGGAGGCCTGGGCCAGCTGCGCCGAGGTCAGCTTCGGCAGCCCCGCGTCGGCCCAGTTGCCCGGCAGGTCGTTGTCGACCTTGGAGGCCATCACGGCGCCGAGGACGGCCGTGCCGAGGCTGCCGCCGATCTGCATCGCGGCCTGCTGGAGACCGCCGGCCACACCGGAGAGCTCCATCGGGGCGTTGCCGACGATGACCTCGGTGGCGCCGACCATGACCGGCGCCAGGCCGAGGCCGAGCAGGGCGAACCAGACGGCCATGATCCCGCTGCCGGTGTCCGCCTTCAGCGTGGACATGCCGTACATGGCGATCGCGGTGGCCGCCATGCCGCCGGCCAGCGGGATCCGCGGGCCGAGCTTGGTGATCGCGGCGCCCGCCAGCGGAGAGCCGACGATCATCATGCCGGTGAGCGGGAGGAGGTGGAGACCGGCGTCGACCGGGTCCATCCCGTGCACGTTCTGCAGGTAGAAGGTCACGAAGAACAGACCGCCCATGAAGGCGATGGCCATGAGGACCATCAGGACCACACCGGCCGACAACGGCACGGAGCGGAACAGGCCCAGCGGGATCAGCGGTTCCGCGACCTTCGTCTCCCAGAAGGAGAAGAGGGCGAAGCCCAGCACCGACACGACGAGGAACGCCCATGTCCTGCCGTCGCCCCAGCCCCAGGTCGGCGCCTTGATCAGGGCCCAGACCAGACAGAACATCGCACCGGAGAGCAGGCCGATGCCGAGCAGGTCGAAGGAGCGCGGGGCGTTCTCCGCCCGGTGGTCGAGCAGCATGACCACGCCGAGCGCGAGGGCGATCAGTCCGACCGGCACGTTGATGAAGAACACCGACTGCCAGCTGACGTGCTGCACCAGCACACCGCCGAGGATCGGGCCGCCGGCGGTGGAGGCGCCGATGACCATGCCCCAGATGCCGATCGCCATGTTGAGCTTCTCGGCCGGGAAGGTGGCCCGCAGCAGGCCGAGCGCGGCCGGCATCAGCAGCGCGCCGAACAGGCCCTGGAAGACGCGGAAGGTGACGACCAGGCCGATGCTGTCGGACAGGCCGATGGCGCCGGAGGCGGCGCCGAAGCCGACCACGCCGATCAGGAAGGTCTGCCGGTGGCCGAAGCGGTCGCCGAGCTTGCCCGCGGTGATCAGGGAGACGGCGAGGGCCAGGAAGTAGCCGTTGGTGATCCACTGCACCTGGGCGAAGGTGGCGCCGAGGTCCTTCTGGATCGCCGGGTTGGCGATGGCCACGATGGTGCCGTCGAGGGCCACCATCATGACCCCGACGGCGACGGTTATCAGCGTGAACCAGGGATGGCCGCGCAGGCCGGAGGCCGACGGCTGCGGCGACGGGGCTGCCGACGCCTTGTCCCCCGGCCCCGTCGCGTCGAGCGTGGTCTGACTAGTCATGCTTTCGAGGCTAGTGACAGCCACTGACAGTTGACAAACAATTTCACTAGTCAGTAACTGTCAGGCATGGAAACGCTGCGCGAACGCAAGAAACAGCGCACCCGGGACGCCCTGCTGCGGTCCGCGCTCGAGCTGTTCGCGGCCCAGGGGTACGAGCGGACCACCGTCGACGAGATCGCCGAGTCCGTCGACGTCTCGCAGCGCACCTTCTTCCGCTACTTCGCCAGCAAGGAGGACGTGGCCTTCTTCGTGCCGCGGCTCACCGAGGCGCACTTCGTGGCGGCGGTGCGCGGCCGCCCGGCCGAGGAGGCGCCCCTGGAGGCGCTGCGCCGGTCCGTCATGGACAGCTGGGAGACCATCGAGGAGGCCGTCGAGCGGTACGTCCCGGTCGAGCTCCTCATGCGCACGTACAAGATGATCGAGGCCACTCCGATCCTGTTCGCCGCCCATCTGCGGCGCCAGGCGGAGACCGAGGAGGAGATCTCCCGGATCATCGCCGAACGGGAGGGCGTCGACCCGGACTCCGACCCCCGCCCCCGGCTGGTGGTCGCCGTCTTCGGCGCGGTCATCAGGGTGACCGAGCGGCAGTGGTCGGTCCGCGGCGACTTCAGCGCCACGGCGATCCGCGAACTCACCGCGGCCCACCTCGATCAGCTGGGACCGGCGCTCACCGGCGACTGGCGCCAGGTCTGAGGAGTGCCACACCGGCCCAAGATCGGCCCGGTCTTCGTCGAAACGTGATAACTGTCACTCGGTTACCGCGAGACCCCTTCGTTCTCCTAGTGTGTCCTCCCAGTGACTTCCTTCGACACCTCCCCGCCCCTCAACGTCTGGCGCGCGCTGCTCGCCCTCGCCGTGGTGTTCGTGATGCTCGCGACCACCGGCTGGACCGCACTGCGCACCCACCGCGAGGCCACCGCCCTGCAGTCCTCCCTGGACAGCTGGGAGCACGGCAGCGTCCACGGTCTGCGGCTGCCGGACCCGGAGGCGTCGCCCGCGCGGCTCACCCGCTTCTTCGCGTCGCTCACCGCACCGGAGCGCGACCGGCTCGCCCACCGCTACCCGCTGGCCGTCGGCAACATGAACGGCGCCCCGGTCGAACTGCGCTACCGCGCCAACGACATCGCGCTCGACCAGCAGCGCAAGGTCGAGAAGAAACGCATGCACGACCCACGGCTCAGCGCGGCGGGACAGCAGGACGCGGGCCGCCGCATGCACCGCTACGAGGCGCTGCTCACCACGGGGCGGCAGATCCTCGCCTTCGACCCGGACGGCGACGGCCGCATCGCCGAGGTGCTCGGCGACCTCACCAGGGCCGAGCGGATCTCGGTGGTCGTGCCCGGCGTCGACACCGACCTGCTCACCTTCCAGAGGACGAACCGCGAGTACACCGCCCCGGTCGGCATGGCCAAGGCGCTGTACCGGGCGGAGCACAGGGCGAGCCCCTCGACCCGTACCGCGGTGATCGCCTGGGCCGACTACACCGCCCCCGACGGGCTCGGCGTGGGCGCGGCCACCGGCACGGCCGCCGCGCTGGGCGCCGTACGTCTCAACGCGCTGCTGCGCGCGCTGCCCGGCGAGGCGCCGGTGTCGATGTTCTGCCACAGCTACGGCTCGGTGCTCTGCGGGGTGGCCGCGCGCGGCATGCCGGGCCGGGTGGCCGACATAGCCGTGGCCGCGAGCCCCGGCATGCGGGCCGAGAACGCCTCGCAGCTGGGCACCTCGGCCCGGGTCTGGGCGATGCGCGACGCCACCGACTGGATCCAGGACGTCCCCTATCTGGAGCTCGGCGGGCTCGGCCACGGCGCCGACCCGGTCTCCGCCTCCTTCGGGGCCAGGGTGCTGTCGGCGCACGACGCCCAGGGACACGCCGGGTACTTCGTGCCCGGCACGGACAGCCTGCGCAACCTCGCGGACATCGGGGTCGGCGCATACGGCGCGGTCACCTGCGCCCACGAGGATGACGGGTGCCGGGCGGGTCTGCCCGACACGTTGATGGCCGAACGCGCGTAGAAACAGCAGGAAGTGCGGTGCGCGCGGGGATGGGACTGAGAAGCACGTGCCGCATACGATGAGCCGCATGGGTGACGTACTGGCCGGATTTCATGCCGCCTGGGAGTTCGAGTCCGACTCCGTGCGCATCCGTTACGAACGCGGGATCCGAACACCCAAGCTGTTCCAGACCCTGGGCGAGCGGCTGGTGCCGCTGGCCGCGCTGGAGTCCGTGACCGTCACCCCGGGCAAGCGCGGCACGGTCGTCCTGCGCGCCCAACCGCGTCCCGGCGCGGATCCGTTGCTGGAGGCGGCGGCCGGCCAGCTGAAGGACGGCAGCGACCCGTACCGGCTGGTGCTGCCGGCCGAGCGGGCGACCCTCGCCGAGTACTACGCCGACGAGCTGCGCCCGCTGCTGACCGCGTCGGGGCCCGCGGAGAAGTTCCTGGTGGCCGCACCGGAGGCGCCCCGGCAGTTCAAGGCGTACGACGGGAAGGCGAGCTTCGACGGCGCCGCCGTGCACTTCCGGTGGTCGTGGACGGGAGCGTCGACGGCCAAGTGGAAGGCCGGCGACCAGCGGTTCGCGGTCGCGGACCTGGGCGGTGTGGAGTGGCGGTCACCGGAGGTCTTCGAGGGACATCTACGCCTGCTGCGGCGGGACCTCGCGGGGGCGGCGGCGCCGGTCCCGGCGGACCAGGACCCGGCGACCGTGGTGTTCGGGCTGGGGTACGGCCCGGTGCACGAGTCGCTGCCGTTCGCCGCGGCGGTGCTGGAGGCGGTACGGGCGAGGGGGGCGGCCGCGGTGCCGGCACCGACCGGGCGCCGCGACCCCGCCGACATCGCCGAGCGGATCCGCCATCTGGGGGAGCTGCATCAGGCGGGGCTGGTCACCGACGAGGAGTTCTCCGCGAAGAAGGCGGAGTTGCTGGCCGAGCTGTGACAGGCCGTACTCGGCTCTCCGCCCGTGGGGGCTGGTCGCGCAGTTCCTCGCGCCCCTTTCAGGGGCGTTTCAGTTGCCGCCTGTCTCATAGAAACTGATCTTGCGGTCCAGGACCGACAAGGTGTCGTGCAGCTCGGCGATGCGGGCCACGACGTCCCTTCTCGTCTGCTCCAGGAGCTCGCGGCGCTCGGGGTAGGTCGTCTCGCCTTCCCTCACCAGTTCCGCGTAGCGCACCATGTCCGCCACCGGCATGCCGGTCAGCCGGAGCTTGGTCACGAAGTCCAGCCAGTCCAGGTCGCGGTTGGTGTAGCGGCGCTGGCCGGTGTGGGAGCGGTCGATGTGGGACATCAGGCCGATCCGCTCGTACCAGCGCAGGGTGTGGGCGGTCAGGCCGGTGACGGCGACGACCTCGCTGATCGTGTAGCGGTCCTGGCCCTCGGGGCGCGGGTGCCGGCGGGGTGGGGCGGAACAGATGTCGGCGGGCTCGCGGTCGGACTGCTCGGTGGGGGCCGCGGTCGTGGTCTGCATCACCGTCATGCCCCCCACGCTATGACCTTCGAGTGCACTCCAAGCAAGCGGAACCGGTGAGAAAACCGGGCGACGCGACCGCGCGGACCTGGCTAGCGTGCGTGGCCATGAGTCTCGTACGCCGTGCCACCCCCGCGGACGCGCCCGAAGTACTGCGGCTGCGCCAGGTCATGATCGACGCGCTTCCCGGCGGGGACGCCTCCACCGGCTGGCACGCCCTGGCGCTGCCGGGGCTCACGGAGCGGCTCGGTGAGGAGGACGGCGACTTCGCCGCGTTCGTCGTGGACCGTCCCGACCGGCCGGGGGCGCCGGCGGCGCTGGTCGTGGGGACGATCGACTACCGGATCGGCAAGGCGGGCAACCCGCACGGGCGCTGCGGGTACGTCTTCAGCGTGGCCACCGACCCGCAGGCCCGTCGCCGCGGGTACGCGCGCGCGTGCATGGAGGAGCTGCTGGCCTGGTTCCGGGAGCGGGGCGCGGGGCAGGTCATGCTGACCGCGTCCGCCGAGGCCGAGCCCCTCTACGCCGCGCTCGGCTTCGTGCACAAGCCGGACCCCACGATGATGCTGACGCTCTGAGCCGCATAGGCTCGACGGCATGTCCTTGCAGAGCCTCGCGCTGATCGAGAAGTGGCCGGTGCCCACCGCCGCGGCCGGTGCCGTACGGGCCGACGGGACGGTCCTGGGCACCCACGGGTCCGTCGGTCACCGCTTCCCGCTGGCCTCCGTCACCAAGCCGCTGGCCGCGTACGCGGTGCTCGTCGCGTACGAGGAGGGGGCGGTCGAGCTGGACGAGCCGGCGGGACCCGAAGGGGCGACGGTACGGCATCTGCTCGCGCACACCTCGGGGCTGGCCTTCGACGAGCACCGGGTGACGGCGCCGCCCGGGGAGCGGAGGCTGTACTCCAACGCCGGGTTCGAGGTCCTCGGGGACCATGTCGCCAAGGCCACGGAGATCCCGTTCGCGGAGTACCTGCGGCAGGCGGTGCTGGAACCTCTCGGCATGACGTCGACCTCCCTGGAGGGCTCGCCGGCGAAGGACGGCGTCTCGTCGGTGGCGGACCTGCTCCGCTTCGCCGCGGAACTCCAGGCACCGAGACTGCTGGACCCGCGGACGGTGGCGGAGGCGACGCTGACCGTGCAGTACCCCGGGACGAAGGGCGTGCTGCCGGGCTACGGCCACCAGAACCCGAACGACTGGGGGCTGGGGTTCGAGATCCGCGACTCCAAGTCCCCGCACTGGACGGGCGGTTCGTCCTCGCCCCGCACCTTCGGCCACTTCGGCCAGTCGGGGACGTTCCTGTGGGCGGACCCGGACGCGGGGCTCGCGTGCGTCGCCCTGACGGACCGGGCGTTCGGCCCCTGGGCGATCGAGGCATGGCCGGCGTTCGCGGACGCGGTGCTGGCGGAGCTGCGGGGCTGAGGGAGCCCCTGTCCGAAGGCCGGGGGGAGGAACTGCGCGACCAGCCCCCACCGGCCTGCGCGACCAGCCCCACCGGCCCGTGGCGCCACGCGGGCCGAGCTACCCCGCCATCTCCCACATCAGCAGCTCCACCGGCGTCAGCCCCTCCGCCTCCAGGTCCTCCGCGTCAGCGACCCGCGCCGCGTCCCCGGGCCCCAACACCTCTCCTCCGAGCCGCACTTCCCCCCGCACCACGTGCACGTACACGTGGGCCCCGTCCGGCACCGCCGTCCGCTCCCCCGCCGCCAGGCGGCGGACGTGCAGCATCGCCCCGGCCTCCGGGACGGCGTACGGGGTCGAGTCCGCGATGCCCCGGACGATCTCGTACGACGGCTCACCGCCCGCCCGCACCGGCGCCAGCCACATCTGCACGAACGTCAGGGGACCGGCCCCGTCGTTGCGCTCCACGTGCCGCACGCCCCCGGCGGAGCTGAGGCGCTGCACGTCCCCGTGGCGGACCACCGTCTCGTTGCCCTCGGAGTCGCGGTGGGTCAGCTCGCCCTCGGCCACCCACGTCACGATCTCGGTGTGGCTGTGCGGATGCTCGTCAAAGCCGGCCCCCGGCGCCAGCCGCTCCTCGTTGCAGGCGATGAGCGCGGCGAAGCGCAGGTTGCCAGGGTCGTAGTGGGGGCCGAAGGAGAAGGCGTGGCGGGACTCGATCCCGGCCGCCGGCTCCCCGCCCCGGTAGCGCTGCGCCGCGCGCCTGACGTCCATCACGGGACCACCGTAGACCGCGGTCGGCACACCCGGCGGCGCAGGTGCCCGCCCGGATGAGGCAGTCTTGTCCCCGTGCCCGAACCCGTAACGCGCAAGTCCGACCCCCCGGCTCATGACGTCCACCCGCACTCCGCGACCCTGAAGCGGCTGGAGAAGTCGTCCGGCAGCCTCGCCGCCCAGGCCATCGCACGCATGGACGAGACCCTGCCGTGGTACCGGGCGATGCCACCGGAGAACCGCTCCTGGATCGGGCTGGTCGCCCAGGCGGGTATCGCCGCCTTCACGGAGTGGTTCCGGCGCCCCGACGCCCCGCAGGCCATCTCGACGGACGTGTTCGGGACCGCGCCGCGCGAGCTGACCCGGGCGATCACGCTGCGGCAGACCGTGGAGATGGTGCGCACCACCATCGAGGTCATGGAGAGCGCCATCGACGAGGTGGCGGCCCCGGGCGACGAGAGGGTGCTGCGCGAGGCACTGCTCGTGTACGCGCGGGAGATCGCCTTCGCCACCGCCCAGGTGTACGCCCAGGCCGCCGAGGCACGGGGTGCCTGGGACGCGCGTCTCGAGTCGCTGGTGGTGAACGCCGTGCTGAGCGGCGAGGCGGACGAGGGCGCGGTGAGCCGGGCCGCCGCGCTCGGCTGGAACTCGCCGGACCACGTGTGCGTCGTGCTCGGCACCGCGCCCGACGGGGACAGCGAGCTGACCGTCGAGGCCATCCGGCGGGCCTCCCGGCACGCCAAGCTCCAGGTGCTGACCGGGGTGCTCGGGGACCGGCTGGTCGTGATCGCCGGCGGCAACGACAACCCGCTGGCCGTCGCGAAGTCGCTGATCGGGCCGTTCGCCGCCGGGCCGGTCGTCGCGGGGCCCGTCGTACCGGATCTGCTGGCCGCCACCCGGTCCGCGCAGGCCGCCGCCGCGGGACTCAAGGCGTGCTCCGCCTGGCAGGACGCGCCGCGGCCGGTGCTGGCGGACGATCTGCTGCCGGAGCGCGCCATCGCGGGCGATCCGAGCGCGCGCGAGCAGCTGGTGGAGGAGATCTACAGACCACTGGAGGAAGCGGGCTCGGCGCTGCTGGAAACGCTGAGTGTCTATCTGGAACAGGCGAGCAGCCTGGAGGGCGCCGCCCGGATGCTCTTCGTCCACCCGAACACCGTGCGCTACCGGCTCCGACGTGTGACAGACGTCACCGGATGGTCGCCGTCCGATGTAAGATCCGCCTTCACGCTGCGGATCGCGCTGATCCTGGGGCGTCTGGTCGATGGAGATCTCCAGGCATAGCGTTTTGTCGGGGGCCCACAAAACCCCCTCGTGTTCTTCGTCCCTGTCCCCACGGGCGGCCGTGGCCGTCCACAAGAGAGAGTGTGAGAGTGCTCGTACTCGTCGCTCCCGGCCAGGGCGCCCAGACGCCCGGCTTCCTGACCCCCTGGCTCGACCTCCCCGGTGTCGAGGACCGTCTGCGTGCCTGGTCGGACGCCATCGGTCTCGATCTCGTGCACTACGGCACGCACGCCGACGCCGACGAGATCCGGGACACCGCGATCGCCCAGCCGCTGCTGGTCGCGGCGGGACTGGTGTCCACCGCGGCACTCGGTGCCGTCACCCCGGGCGCGGTCGCCGGGCACAGCGTCGGTGAGATCACCGCCGCCACGGTCGCCGGCGTCCTGACCGACGACGAGGCGCTCGCCCTCGTCCGCACGCGGGGTCTGGCCATGGCCGACGCCGCCGCGATCACCGAGACCGGCATGTCGGCGCTGCTCGGCGGCGACCCGGACGTCTCCGTCGCGCACCTGGAGAAGCTCGGCCTGACCCCCGCGAACATCAACGGCGCCGGTCAGATCGTCGCCGCGGGCACCCTGGAGCAGCTCGCGGCGCTCGCCGAGGACAAGCCCGAGGGCGTCCGCAAGGTCGTCGCCCTCAAGGTCGCCGGCGCCTTCCACACGCACCACATGAGCCCCGCGGTCGACGCGCTGGCCGAGGCCGCCAAGAAGCTCTCGCCGGCCGACCCGAAGATCACCTACGTGTCCAACAAGGACGGCCGGACCGTCGCCGGCGGCGCCGAGATCGTGGACCGTCTGGTCGGCCAGGTCGCCAACCCGGTCCGCTGGGACCTGTGCATGGAGACCTTCCAGGAGCTCGGCGTCACCGCCCTCCTGGAGGTGTGCCCCGGCGGCACCCTGACCGGTCTGGCGAAGCGTGCCCTGCCCGGTGTGCGGACGCTGGCCCTGAAGACCCCCGACGACCTCGACGCGGCCCGCGAGCTCATCGCCGAGCACAGCTGAATCAGGAGCCAATTGCGATGTCGAAGATCAAGCCCAGCAAGGGTGCCCCGTACGCGCGCATCCTCGGCGTCGGCGGCTACCGCCCGACCCGTGTGGTGCCGAACGAGGTGATCCTCGAGACGATCGACTCGTCCGACGAGTGGATCCGCTCGCGCTCCGGCATCGAGACCCGGCACTGGGCGGGCCCCGAGGAGACGGTCGCCGCGATGTCGATCGAGGCCGCCGGCAAGGCGATCGCGGACGCGGGCATCTCGGCCGAGCAGGTCGGCGCCGTGGTCGTCTCGACCGTCTCGCACTTCAGCCAGACCCCTGCCGTCGCCACCGAGATCGCCGACAAGCTGGGCACCGACAAGGCCGCCGCCTTCGACATCTCGGCGGGCTGCGCGGGCTTCGGCTACGGCCTGACCCTCGCCAAGGGCATGGTGGTGGAGGGTTCCGCCGAGTACGTCCTGGTGATCGGCGTGGAGCGGCTCAGCGACCTCACCGACCTGGAGGACCGGGCCACCGCCTTCCTGTTCGGCGACGGCGCGGGCGCGGCCGTGGTCGGCCCCTCGAAGGAGCCGGCGATCGGCCCGACCGTGTGGGGGTCGGAGGGCGACAAGTCCGAGACCATCAAGCAGACCATTCCCTGGGACCTGTTCCACTTCGGTGACCGGTCCGGCCTGCCGCTCGACAGGCAGGGCAACATCAAGTTTCCTGCGATCACGCAGGAGGGCCAGGCGGTGTTCCGCTGGGCCGTGTTCGAGATGGCGAAGGTCGCGCAGCAGGCGCTGGACGCGGCCGGAATCAGCGCGGACGACCTGGACGTCTTCATCCCGCACCAGGCCAATGTGCGGATCATCGACTCGATGGTGAAGACTCTCAAGCTGCCGGAGCACGTCACGGTCGCCCGTGACGTCCGCACCACCGGCAACACCTCGGCCGCCTCGATCCCGCTCGCGATGGAGCGGCTCCTGGCGACCGGCGAGGCGAAGAGCGGCGACACCGCGCTCGTCATCGGGTTCGGGGCGGGTCTCGTCTACGCCGCCACTGTCGTTACCCTCCCCTAGGCACTCCGTGCCGGATCATGCATCCGGTGCGGTGCGCCGACTGCAACACCGCAGCAACCGTCTGGAACATCTAAGAAGGAGCGCCTGACATGGCCGCCACTCAGGAAGAGATCGTCGAAGGTCTCGCCGAGATCGTGAACGAGATCGCCGGCATCCCGGTTGAGGACGTCCAGCTGGACAAGTCCTTCACCGACGACCTGGACGTCGACTCGCTGTCCATGGTCGAGGTCGTCGTCGCCGCCGAAGAGCGCTTCGACGTCAAGATCCCGGACGAGGACGTCAAGAACCTCAAGACCGTCGGCGACGCGACCGACTACATCCTCAAGCACCAGGCCTGAGCACCCCCGCCCGGGACTCGGGCGCCTGACCCGAGTCCCGCCGGGGCCCCCGGCCGCTAGGCCCCGCCACCCGGCGGTGGCGCCGTCGAATCCCGTATCCGTTGGAGAAAGAATTCCCGTGAGCCCGACCAATCGCACCGTGGTCGTCACCGGTATCGGCGCAACCACACCGCTGGGTGGCGACGCAGCTTCGTTCTGGGAGGCGCTGGTCGCCGGCAAGTCCGGTGTCAGCCTCCTGGAGCAGGACTGGGCGGCCGAACTGCCCGTCCGTATCGCGGCGCAGATCGCCGTCGAACCGAGTGAGATCCTGCCGCGTCCGCAGGCCCGCAAGCTGGACCGGTCCGCGCAGTTCGCGCTGATCGCCGCTCAGCAGGCATGGAAGGACGCCGGTTTCACCGCCAAGGCCGGTGAGGACCAGTCCGCCAACCCCGACCGGGTCGGCGCGGTCATCGCCTCCGGCATCGGCGGTGTGACGACCCTGCTGGACCAGTACGACGTGCTCAAGGAGAAGGGCGTACGCCGGGTCTCCCCGCACACCGTTCCGATGCTGATGCCCAACTCGCCGGCCGCCAACGTCGGTATCGAGCTGGGCGCGCGGGCCGGCGTCCACACCCCCGTGTCGGCCTGCGCCTCCGGCGCCGAGGCCATCGGGTACGCCATCGAGATGATCCGTACCGGCCGTGCGGACGTGGTGGTGGCCGGTGGTACCGAGGCCGCCATCCACCCGCTGCCCATCGTCGCCTTCGGCAACATGATGGCGATGTCCAAGAACAACGACGACCCCGAGGGCGCGTCGCGTCCCTACGACTCCGGCCGGGACGGCTTCGTGCTCGGTGAGGGCGCGGGCGTGATCGTCCTGGAGTCCGAGGAGCACGCGAAGGCGCGCGGGGCGCGGATCTACGTCGAGGCGCTCGGCCAGGGCATCTCGGCCGACGCGCACCACATCACGCAGCCGGAGCCGTCCGGCAACGGGATCGCGCAGGCGCTGCAGAACCTGCTCGACAACACGGATCTGAAGCCGGCCGAGATCGTGCACGTCAACGCGCACGCGACGTCGACGCCGCAGGGTGACGTCGCCGAGATCAAGGCGCTGCGCAAGGTGTTCGGCGACGACGTCGACCACATGGCGATCTCCGCGACCAAGTCGATGACCGGGCACCTGCTGGGCGGCGCCGGCGGCATCGAGACCGTCGCGTCGATCCTGGCGCTGGTGAACCGGACGGCTCCGCCGACCATCAACCTCGACGACCTCGACCCCGAGGTCAACGCGGATGTGGTGCGGGGTGAGGCCCGGGAGCTGCCCGCGGGGCGGATCGCCGTGCTGAACGACTCGTTCGGGTTCGGGGGCCACAACGTGGTCCTTGCGTTCCGGACCGTGTGAGAAACGCTGCGCTGAAGGCTGTGGCCCGGACTCCGTGAGTGGAGTTCGGGCCACTGTGCGTTTCGTTGTCTGCTGACCGGTGGGTGGGGGCTGGTCGCGCAGTTCCCCGCGCCCCTAAAAGAAGGGGCGCTGCGGTGCGCCCCTTCAGGGGCGCGGGGAAC